>CAZJTB010000177.1:0-6077 GCA_964548485.1 uncultured Chryseobacterium sp.
AGCTTGGCATCGCGCAGCGCGTTGCCCGCCCAGAGCTTCATCACGCCTCCTTCGCTCTTTCGCGCATCGGTTCCCCAAGTGACGGTGGCCGCCGTTGTGAAGTCGATGGTGATGGCAGTGGCGCTCAACGCGAGCGCATTCGCCGTCATGACACCCAGGTGATTGCGATGCCTGATGGCCACGCGATAGTTCCCTGGCACTGTGTTGAGCAGCACCGGCCCGCTGCCATCCATGGCCACCACGTCGCCATCGCGCTGCAGCAGGGCCGTGCGCGTGGCCACCACGACGGCCGGGTTGGAGGAATTCCGGGCCTCCACCACCACGTAATCCACGATTGCATCGGCACCGGTTACGCTCAGGACTCCCGGCAGGGGCTGCTCGCCTCCGCCACCGCCCTGGTGGGCGTAGCCCAGGCCTGTGTATGGCTCGGTTCCAGGCAAGTAACCGCCGGTGCGGAGGTTGTCGCGCATCAAGGCGGGCGGACCGGCCTGGTACGGCCCCTCGAGCCAGACCTTGGGCCTCACGGCCACCACATTGGGCACGCTGAGGCAGCCGCCCACCGCGGCCGTCAGGGTGTTGTTGGCCGAGGCGTTCACGATATCATCGATGCTGCTGATGCACACCTGGCCACCGGTGAGGTTCAGGTAATTGATGCGCAGCAGCGGGGTAAAGGCCGCGTTCTTCACCAGGGTCGTATCCAGGTACGAGAGGCCGATCACCTTGGTGCCGCCGAGCGTGGTGCTGATTGCGATATCGCCCATGAGGTTGGGCGCGAGGTTCACCGCGCTCTGGATGGTGATGCCGCTGACATTGAACTCGTAGCCGAGCACGCGGCAGCTTGGGTTGCGGATGAGCACATCAACGGTCTTCGCCACAGGGTCGAGGTTGCCCAGGCTCAGCTCCACCAGGTCGTCGGTGCTCACCCAGCCGCGTGGGAAATCGAACCAGGGGTGGTAGTGCAGCACGTGATTGCCAGCATCGTGCGTGGCCTGCTGCGTGTAGGCGTTCACCATCAGCGCGGCATCGGTCACGGTGATGCGGTTGTCCGCGTTCAGGTCGTTGCAGGCCGTGGGGCTGATGTCGTTGCCCATGATGCGCTGCACGTACTGCATGGCATCGGCCTGGTTGCGCTGCCCTTCGCCGGTGAGGTCGCCGGTGCGGGTGGGGCCGTTGCACACGCCGTTGCAGTCAAGGCGCGCATCGCCGTAGGCCTGGCCCAGGCAATCGGTCCAGGTGGGGCAGTTGGTCACTTGCGTGAAGGAGGGCACGCCCTGAGCGTTCCGGGTGATGGTGATGCAGGCTTGCGCATAATTGTTGGCGAGGTTCATCTCGTATCGGCCCAGGGCATCCGGCGCGTTCTGCCAGTTGGTGCGCAGCACCAGGGTGTACGTGCCGTTGGGCACGTCGGTGATGTCGATCCAGTTGCAGGTGGTGCCGGTGCCGTACTCATCGTAACAGTTCTTGCTGATGCCCATGTTGCTGCAGCCGAATTGCCCTGTGCCGCCCGGATAGCAGCCCACATCGATCACGCAGAAGCCATTCTTGAATCCGACGGGGATCGCATTGCCGGTCTGGTCGAAGAGGATGTAGTCCGCGTAGCCTTCGTAGTGGGCATGTCCGTGGCAATTGTTGTAGCTGAACATCTGCGGCTGGCTGCTGGGGCTGCCGATGTAGTAGTCGGTGCCGCCGATGTTGTCGATCCGCGTGGCGAATCGCAGCACGTAGCGCTGGCCAAGCGCGCGTACGCAGCCTTCCACCGGCGCGCAGTTGTCGGTGATGTTCACCGTGCTTAGGCTAAGCGTGTTCCGCAGCCGGGTCTGATTCATCACCAGATCGGGCCCTTGCGGGCAGCCCGGGTTCGGGTAGTACATGCAGCAGTCAGCGCAGGGTACCGTGGCGAGCGGGTCGTAATTGCAGGCTGTTGGTATCATGCAGCCAACGGCCGGCCCCATGTACACGATGCTGAAGGTGATGACGCTCCCGCAGCTGGCCGAAGCCGCGTTGTGCCCGACCCGTAAGCGATGCAGCACGCCGCCAGGCATGTTGGCGTTGATCACGGCCTGCGCGCCGCAGCCGCCATCGTTGTCATCGGCGAAGGTGGCGCCCTCCACTCCATCGCTCAGCACCACCTGGTTGCAGGCCATGTCGTACACCCACAAGCGGGTGTCGCAGCTGTTCACTCCGCAGGTGGTGATCTGGTACTGGCCGCTCTGCGGGGGGGTGAAGGAGTACCACTTCTCCAGGATGTCCGTGGTGAGCGTGGCCAGCGTCTGTGGGTAATTGCCGCTGAGCGGGGCCAGGGAGATGGGCACGGCGGTGCTGCAGGCGAATCCCGGTGGGCAGTTGAAGGTGGTTTCCTCGAAGCTGCCGAATTGCCCGCCCTGCTTCACCAGGGCGCCATCGAACCACACGTAGTACTGGCCGAAGCCGTAGCTGGTGTGCCAGATGCCATCGCCCGCTGTATCGTTGATGCGGAACACCAGGCAGGTCCCCTGTGGCACGCACACGCTGCTGCTGGTGGTGCCGCTGGCCAGGGTGGCTCCTGTGCTCGCGTTCTTCAGTGTCCAGCTCGTCTCGCCTGGATAACTGTCGTGGAAGATGTCGATGCGCACGCGCTTCTGGCCGGCTGGGCAGCTGTAGTCGCAGCTGCCGTTGTTGATGTTCACGCTGGCGCTGTAATTGGCCGCCGTGGCCTCGTTGCAGCCGAAAACCGGGGTCAGGTTGCCCACGAATACATCATCGAGCGCGATGTCGCTCAATCCGCCGGTTCCTGTGATGGCGCGGAAGCGGATGCGCACCGCGGCCTGGCCCGCCCAGGGCGCCAGATTGAGCCAGCCTTGCTTCCAGTAAAGGCCCTGGTTGCCGCTCATGCTCCATACGGATTGCGTAACGGTGCCATTCACATTGATGTCCACATGAAGGCTGCCCATGTCGGTGCCGCGCATGTGGTACCAGAACGTGAGGTAGGGGGAAGAGAGGCCGCTGAGGTTGAAGCAGGGCGATTCGAGCACGGCCGTCTTGTTGGGGGTGTTGCCCGTGCCAGCGCTCTCCACGTAAACGAATTTGCCATTCGCGGTGGTGTTGTTCACGGTGCGGTCCGTCCACGGGCCGGTTGGGATGATGGTGCTGCCGTTGGTGCCGTTGTTGGCCACGCGCCAATCCACATCGTCGCCTGTCAGGTTGGTCCAGTTCGTGGGCAGCGTGCCGGGGTTGCCCGAAGTGCCGCTGGTGAAGGGCTGGTTGTGCGGAAAGGTGTTGACGCATTGCGCCGCGGATGCATAGGCCAACAGGAGCGGGATGGTGCTGAGGGTGAGCTTCCTGATCATGCTTGCGGGTTCTGGGGGCAGCAAAATAGCCGGGAAGGCCTCATCAACGCTGCGATCATGCGCCCGAATACAGGAATGCCGCCGTCTATATTCGCCGCCATACACCCCAACAACATGGCCAATGCACTGCTGAAGGGCAAGCGCGGCATCATCACCGGCGCGCTGAATGAGATGAGCATCGCCTGGAAGGTGGCCGAGCTGGCCCATGCCGAAGGCGCTTCATTCGTGCTCACGAACGCCCCTGTGGCCATGCGCATGGGCGAGATCAACAAGCTGGCCGACGCCACGGGCAGCAAGGTGATCCCTGCCGATGCCACCAACGATGCCGATCTGGAGAAGCTCTTCGCCGAAGCCACCGCGCACCTCGGCGGGCCCATCGATTTCCTGCTGCACAGCATCGGCATGAGCCCCAATGTGCGCAAGGGCCGCAAGTACGACGACCTCAACTACGAGTGGTACAAGCAGACCCTCGATGTGAGCGCCATGAGCTTCCACCGGATGCTGCAGGCGGCCCATAAGGCCGATGCCATCGCCCGGGGCGGCTCCGTGGTGGCCCTCAGCTACATCGCGGCGCAGCGCGTGTTCCCCGACTATGGCGACATGGCCGATGCCAAGGCGCTGCTGGAGAGCATCGGGCGCGGCTGGGGCTACCGACTCGGCAAGGCCAAGGGCATCCGCGTGAACACCGTGAGCCAGAGCCCCACGCTCACCACGGCGGGCACTGGCATCAAGGGCTTCGACGGCTTCTTCGGCTTCGCGCAGGAAATGAGCCCGCTGGGCAATGCCCCCGCCGAGGACTGTGCGCGCTTCTGCCTGGCCCTGTTCAGCGATTACACGCGCTTCATCACCATGCAGAACCTCTACCACGATGGCGGGTTCAGCAGCACGGGCGTCACGCCTGAGGTGATGGCCAAGTTCGTGAAGGAGGCCTAGTTGCCAGTCGCGCGCACCGAGGGATCGTGCCGCACGGGGAAGTTCACCGAGTTGGCGATGAAGCAGTACATGCGCGCTGCGGCATGGAATGCGGTGGCCTTCTCCAGGTGCGCCGGGTCCTCAATGACGACTTCGGGCCGCAGCACCACTTCGGTGAAATGCCCGCCACCATCCTTGGTGAGCGCGAGCGTGCCCCCTGCCCGGTCGCTGTAGCTGAGCACGTTGATGCGCGCCCTTGCGCAGAGCGCGAGGTAGGTGAGGAGGTGGCAGCTGCTGAGAGCGGCCAGGAGCAGGTCCTCCGGATTATGCAGGGCGGCATCGCCCCGGAACACGGGATCGGCCGATGCGCGCAGCTCGCTCTTGCCATTGATGCGGATGAGGTGCTCGCGCGTGTAGCCCTCGTAGCTTCGGGTATGATCGCCGCGCCAAAGGAGGTCCAGGGAGTAGATGTGCGTGTCGGCCATGGCGTGAAAGTAAACGCCCGGACCAGCGATGGCCCGGGCGTTCCCATGCGGCGCTGGTTTCAGTGCTTGGCCTCGCCAGCAAAGGTGGGCGTGTAGCCCACGCTCCGGAAGAAGAAGGCGTATTTGTCCGCCTGCTCCTCGATGATCTTGCTGGTGGGCTTGCCCGCCCCATGCCCGGCCTGCGTCTCAACGCGGATCAGGACCGGGGCATCGCCCTGCTGCGCGGGCTGCAGCGCGCTGATGAACTTGAAGCTGTGCGCGGGCACCACGCGGTCATCGTGGTCGGCGGTCATCACCAGGGTGGCGGGGTACTTGGCCGGCTTGCAATTGTGCAGCGGCGAGTATTTGATCAAGTAGTCGAATTCCTCCTTGCTGTTCTCGGCGCTGCCGTACTCGGGCACCCAGCCGAAGCCTGCGGTGAATTTCTGGTAGCGCAGCATGTCCAGCACGCCCACCTCGGGGAAGCAGACGGCGAAGAGGTCGGGGCGCTGCGTCATCACCGCGCCCACGAGCAGGCCGCCGTTGCTGCCGCCGTTGATGCCCAGGTGCGCGCTGCTCGTCCAGTTCTCCTTGATCAGGTACTCGGCCGCCGCGATGAAGTCGTCGAATACGTTCTGCTTCTTCTCCTTCATGCCGGCCTTGTGCCATTCCTCGCCGTACTCGCCGCCGCCGCGCAGGTTGGCCAGCGCGAATACCGCGCCCTGCTCCAGCAGCAGCATGCGGCTGGTGCTGAAGCTCGGGGAGAGGCTGATGTTGAAGCCGCCGTAGGCATAGAGCAGGGTGGGGTTCTTGCCATTCGGCTTCACGCCTTTCCTGTGCACGATGAACATGGGCACCTTGGTGCCGTCCTTGCTGGGGTAGAACACCTGCTTGGTCTCGAAGCCATTCGGGTCGAACTTCAGCTCGGGGCGGAACCACACCTCGCTCTGTCCGGTGGCATAGTCGTACTTGTAGATGCTGCCGGGATCGGTGAAGCTGGTGAAGCTGTAGAAGCTGAAGGTGTCCTTCCGCTTGCCGCCGAATCCGCCGGCGCTTCCGATATCGGGCAAGGCGATCTCCTGCTTGCCGCTGCCATCGAGCTTCATGCGGTAGAATCGGCTGGTGGCGTCTTTCAGGTACTCGGCGAAGAGATTTCCGCCGCCGGTGCTCACGCCCTGCAGCAGCTCCTTCGCTTCGGGAATGATGTCCTTCCAGTTCTCCTTCGCCGGGTTCCTTGGGTCCACCTCCACCAAGCGGTAGTTGGGAGCATCCACCTCGGTCATCACCAGGAATTTGCCGGTGGCGGGCACGAAGTCCACGATGCTGGTCTTGTGCTCGAAGCCCGTCTGCAGGGGCACCCACTTGGTGGCGGGGG
>CAZJTB010000178.1:0-6062 GCA_964548485.1 uncultured Chryseobacterium sp.
GGTGGCGCCGGCGGCCATTACCACCGTCTTCTGCACGTTGGCGCTGGGCAAGCCATCCGGGTTGTTAAACGCTGTTCCACGGCCCAAGGGGAAGGTGCGCGCGCCGGTGCCGCTCGCCGGGAAGTTGATTCGCACAGCCCCCGTGACATAAGAGCCGTGGCTGGTGGGTGGTGTGGCCGTGCTCGGAGCCGTCCCAGCCGTTCCGATGGATGTGGTATTGTTGATGGTCAGCACATTGGTGCTGTTGTTGATGACCACCCCGCGCGTGAGCGTAAGGGTGCCAGCTGTCCCGGTGCCAACTGTGACCGGGTAGCCCAGCTGCACATTGCCATGGGTGTTGATGGACAACGTGGCCTGCACCGTGCGCGTGCCGGCGATGTTCTCGATCTCCTCCCCCGTGGTGATGGTCTGGCGGTTGTTCGGGAACAGGTTCACCAAGCCATCGATGTACGCGTTCGTCCGATTCACCCCGGCGGAGAAGATCGGGGCCGAGCTGAAGCTCCCGCGGGCCCGCTCGATGGTTTGTGCGGTTACAGTTCCACCTCCGAGCGTGAGGTTGCCGTTCGGGTTGATCGTGCCCACATGCACGCCAACCGTATTGCGGATCTGGATCGGCGTATTGTACGTGACGCCGCCCGAGTTGGCATGCCAGCTGTTCGAGATGAAGGTGCTGAAGCTGCCGCTGCCGCTGCAGGTGGCCGGCTCACCGCCGCACCACACCAGGTTGCCAGCGCCAACAGAGAAATTCACGGTGCCGTTGTTGGTGAGGCTGCCGCCCAGGTACACGCGCTTCCCAGTGGTGCCAGAGAACGCATTGAATGTGCCACCTGCATTCACCGTGAGGTTCCCCATGACGTGCAGCAGGTCGGTGGTGGCCGTTGTGGAATAAGCCACCGTTCCATCAACCGTCAGATTCTGACAGCGCATGGCCAGGGCGTTCGCGCTCACCACATGGCCTGCGGCAACCACTACATGGTCAGCAGCCGTGGGTACCACGCCACCCACCCAGGTGCCAGGAGCATTCCACAACCCCGTTCCGGCCGAGGTGATCGTGTTGGGCGTGAATTCATCCACCACTACATTGTCCACGAACAGGTTCATCAAGCCCCAAGTGTTCGTCATCTCGAAGCCGATCTTGGCATTCGCCACTTGGTAGGCTGAAGGGATCCTCACCAGGATGCGCTGCCAAGCCGGGCCGGTGCCGGCACCGCTGCCCGTAACGATCATGATGGGATTCCAGGTGGTACCGCCATCGTTGGAGGCCATGATCCGGAAGTTGCCGTTGCTCGCCGACGATGGGTACGAGTAATAGAAGCTCAAGTACGGCGACGTGGATGCGGAGAGGTCCATGCTCGGCGACTCCATCCGGCGCGAACCGAGGAAACTGGCTGTGCTGCCGAAATAGGAGTCCTCGATGCACAGGGCGGCGCTTCCGGATTGAGCCCCGACTGGGTCGTTCGTAGCCGAAAATGCAGGAATCGCCCAAGCTCCGCTGTAGGTGTTGCGGATCCAGTCCTTCGAGGCATTGGTGGGCGATGCAACATAGGCCGAAGAGCCGATTAGTTGAACGCGCGATTGCGACCAGCCAGCGGGCGCGCCGGGCGAGCCCGAGAACGGAGCCTCGAAATCCTCAACAAGGTACTGCGCGTTCGCTGATCCGCAGAGCAGCATGAATGCACTGGTCGCGATAGCAGCGAACTGCGTGCTCAGGCGCATTGCGCGCCGGTTGGGGGTGTTGGTCTGTTTCATCGGGCTAGTTCTTCTTGTTCATCCGGTCGCGTGCACGGTAGAGCTCGGCGAGCCGGTCGCGCAACGGGCTGTCGGCATCGGGCGAGAGGTTCGACACATAGTCTTCCAAGGCCTTGATCTCCTTGTTCAGCTCTTCCATGGCGGCATCACCAGCTACATGGCTGGGCTGGGCTCCCTTGCGCGCCTGTTCGCTGCCAATCGGAGCGATTGCAGAACCGCTGGGCGCCGAGCTCTCGACCATGCGAGCCGGCTCAATCGCCTGCTGCTTCTTCTTCAACTCCTGTTCTGTGTTGCGGAGTTCCTTGGCATCGGCCGCTTTCGCGGGCTCGAGGCTTTGGCCAATGCCAGTCATCGGCAGTGCCGAGGCCAGCAAGAGCATGAGGGCGAGGCGTTGTAGCTTCATGTGTTAGGGTTGGTTTTTGGGTTGCTTGTTACATGCACGGAAGTGAATCCGTGTTGTTGCGGTTCGCGTTGGGCACTGCGTTGTCCGCAGTTGGCCACATTCGCTGAACGGGCTTGAAATGAGTTGAGGGAGAGGGCGGGTTTGGGTTAGGTGGTTGGCGAGAGGTGGTAGGGGAACCACGTTTCTCGCCGCCCAAAGTAGAGGAGTGGTGCATACGGCACAAGCTGCGGTTGATAATTTTTTTTTGATGCACAACAGGCAACCCTGCGGATGGCTATGCGTTGGGCGCCGCATGGATGGCGAAGCGCACGCACCTATTGAGCTCAAGCAGGACCAGCGATTCACTTGGAAGCGCGCCCGCTAAACTTGCCGCTCATGGTCCATCAAGCACCGGTGCACGCACCTCGCCTCTGGCAGGCGCTTCTTCCCATAGGCCTGCTGGTATCGCTCCTGGCGCTCAACGTGGCGGCCTTCGGTGACGGCGGCCTCGAAGGCCCCAACCAGCTGGCGCTGCTGTTCGCGGCGGCGGTGGCCATTGTCATCGGGCTGCGCCTGGGGCATTCCTTCCACCACTTGCTGGAGCACATCGTGCGCGGCATCAGCACGGCACTGGGCGCGGTGCTCATCCTGTTGCTCATCGGCGCGCTGTCCGCCAGCTGGCTCATCAGCGGCATTGTGCCGGCCATGATCGATCACGGCCTGCTGCTGCTCTCGCCCAAGGCCTTCCTCTTCGCGGCATGCCTGGTGTGCTGCGTGGTGTCGCTGGCCACGGGCAGCTCGTGGAGCACGGCGGCCACCATCGGCATCGCGCTCATGGGCATCGGCAAGGCCCTGGGCATCCACGAGGGCATGGTGGCCGGCGCGGTGATCAGCGGCGCCTACTTCGGCGATAAGCTGAGCCCCTTGAGCGATACCACCAACCTGGCGCCTGCGGTGGCAGGCACCGATCTCTTCACGCACATCCGCTACCTGCTAAACACCACGGTGCCCAGTATTGCACTGGCGCTGCTGGGCTTTCTGCTCATCGGCCTGTTCGTTGTCCCGGCTGCCGATGCGGATGGCACCGAGGCGCTGCGGGCCGCCATCGAGGCGCGCTTCCGGATCGGCTGGTGGCTCTACCTGGTGCCCCTGGCCGTGGTGGCCATGATCGTGCGCCGCGTGCCCGCGCTGCCCGCGCTCTTCATCGGCACCCTGCTGGGCGCGGCCTTCGCCGTGCTGTTCCAATGGCCCCTGCTCACCGAGCTGGCCGGTGGCTCGGGCTGGTTGAACATCTATCGCGCCCTCATCGGCGCCATGGGCAGCGGCGCGGCGGTGGCCACGGGCCAGCCCACGGTGGACGAGCTGCTGGTGGCGAAGGGCATGGCAGGCATGCTGAAGACCATCTGGCTGATCCTGTGCGCCATGGTCTTCGGTGGCGCCATGGAGGGGGCCGGTCTGCTGCAGCGGCTGGCGCGCGCCATCCTCAGCGGCGTGCGGTCCGATGGAGGGCTCATCGCGGCCACGGCCGGCAGCTGCGTGGTGGTGAATGCCACCGCCTCCGACCAGTACCTCAGCATCGTGGTGCCCGGCCGCATGTTCGCGCCGGTGTATGCCGAGCGCGGCCTGCATCCGAAGGTGCTGAGCCGCACCCTGGAGGACAGCGGCACCGTTACCAGCGCGCTGGTGCCGTGGAACACCTGCGGCGCCTACATGGGCTCGGTGCTGGGCGTGGCCACCCTGGCCTACCTGCCTTTCTGCTTCTTCAACCTGCTGAGCCCGTTGATTACCGTGCTGCAGGGGGCGCTGGGCTGGCGTATCGCGCGGGTGCTGCCAGCCAAGGGGTAACCGCTGGTCACAGGCCGGCGTAGAAGCCGCACGATGAACGTGCTCCGAGCGCTCATCCCTTGGGGGGGGCTGTTGGTTTCCACTTCCTGCGCGGCGCAGCCCGATACGCTGCTGCTGGCCATCGACGAGCACTATGTGCTGGGCGATGCCGGCGACGACCCGCTCCCCGAGCTCGGCGCCTACGAGGCCTTCAATGCCCGCACCGGCGGCGACTCGCTGCGAAGCTGCGGCGCCTACCCGTGCAGCGGATGGGTGGAGGACCGCTACCTGAATGGGCAGATGAAGCACCGCGGCTACTACAACGAAGGCAAATTGCTCTCGTACCGCAACTTCCATCCGAACGGCGCCGTGGAGCGCGAGTTCAAGCAGGTGGATGATGTGCGCTGCACCATGCGCACCTGGCACGCCAACGGCCAGCTGCGCTCGGAGACCCGCTATGCCGATGGCGCGGTGGTGGCCTACCTGGATCATTATGTGACCGGCCAGCTGCGCTACGTGGAGGAGCGGCACCGCAAGGAGCCCTGCTTCACCAAGCTCGAATTGTATGCGGCCGACGGCACCCCCATCAGCCTGCTGCGCCTGGTTGACAAGGGCCGGCTGGAGGTGGAGCAGCAGGAATTCCACCCGGGCGGCGCCCTGCGCTGCCAGGGGCGCGCGCGCTACAACCGGCAGCGCATGGATACCCAGCGCATCGGCACCTGGTCGTACTTCAGCCCCGAGGGCTCCAAGGTGCGCGAGGAGGACTACGTCGATGGCAAGGTGCACGCGGTGCGCTGACGCGAGATAATCCCTGAAATTAGCGAGCCCCGCATGCGCGGGGCTCGCTCGTTGCTCTTCGGCCGTCAAGCAGCGGGCCGACGATGGTAAGCCTCTACTTGCCGTCCTTCACTTCCTCAAAGTCCACATCCTTCACCTCCGGATCGGTGGTGCTGGTGCTGCCATTGCCGTTGGCCTGCGCCTGCTGGGCGGCATTGTACATCTCCTGGCTGGCGGCTTGGAAGGCGGTGTTCAGCTCGCCCATGAGCTTCTCGCAGGCGCTGGCATCCTGGGCCTTGTGCGCATCCTTCAGGCGGCTCAGGGCCTCCTCGATGGGCTTCTTCTTCTCCTCGGGGATCTTGTCGCCGTACTCCTTCAGGCTCTTCTCGGTCTGGAAGATGAGGCTATCGGCCTGGTTGAGCTTATCCACGGTCTCGCGGGCCTTGCGGTCGGCATCGGCGTTGGCCTCGGCCTCCTTCTTCATCTTCTCGATGTCGTCCTTGCTGAGGCCGCTGCTGGCCTCGATGCGGATGCTCTGCTCCTTGCCGGTGGCCTTGTCCTTGGCGCTCACGTGCAGGATGCCGTTGGCGTCGATGTCGAAGGTCACTTCGATCTGCGGCACGCCGCGCGGGGCCGGCGGGATGCCATCGAGGTGGAAGCGGCCGATCGTGCGGTTGCCGCTGGCCATGGGGCGCTCGCCCTGCAGCACATGGATCTCCACGCTGGGCTGGCTGTCGCTGGCCGTGCTGAAGGTCTCGCTCTTCTTGGTGGGGATGGTGGTGTTGGCCTCGATCAGCTTAGTCATCACGCCGCCCATGGTCTCGATGCCCAGGCTCAGGGGAGTCACGTCGAGCAGGAGCACGTCCTTCACATCGCCGGTGAGCACGCCACCTTGGATGGCGGCGCCCACGGCCACCACCTCATCGGGGTTCACGCCCTTGCTGGGCTCTTTGCCGAAGAACTTCTTCACGGCCTCCTGAATGGCGGGGATGCGGGTGCTGCCGCCCACCAGGATCACCTCGTCGATGTCGCTGGTCTTGAGGCCGGCGTTCTTCAGCGCGCTCTCGCAGGGAGCGATGGTGCGCTTGATGAGGCTGTCGGCGAGCTGCTCGAATTTGGCGCGGCTCAGCGTGCGCACCAGGTGCTGCGGGATGCCATCAACCGGCATGATGTAGGGCAGGTTGATCTCCGTGCTGGTGGTGGAGCTCAGCTCGATCTTGGCCTTCTCGGCGGCGTCCTTCAGGCGCTGCAGGGCCATGGGGTCCTTGCGCAGGTCGATGTTGAACTGGCCCTTGAACTCCTCGGCCAGCCAGTCGATGATGACCTGGTC
>CAZJTB010000179.1:0-6058 GCA_964548485.1 uncultured Chryseobacterium sp.
TGAAGGGGGATGGGAAGTAGGTTGGAGGTTGAAGGTTGAGGGTTGGAGGTTGGGGGTTGGGGGTTGTTGTTCAGATGAACGGCGCGGCGGCGGTGCCTTTCGAGGCCGAGCGACCGTGAAGCGCGCGCTACATTCGCCGTCCATCAAGCGCAGAACATGAAGATCTCCGTCATCGGTGCCGGCCAGATGGGCAATGGCATCGCCCACGTTTTCGCCCAGAGCGGGCATGCGGTCACCCTGATCGATGTGAGCCAGCCCGCCTTGGATAAGGCGCTGGCCACCATCGGCAAGAACATGGACCGCCAGGTGGCCAAGGGCAGCCTCAGCGAGGACCAGAAGAAGGCCGCGCTTGCCGCCATCGCCACCAGCACAGACATGGCTGCTGGCGTGAAGGATGCCGAGCTCGTGGTGGAGGCCGCCACCGAGAACGTGGACCTGAAGCTGAAGATCTTCCGCGACCTCGACGCCCATGCGCCGGCCTCGGCGATCCTGGCCACCAACACCAGCAGCATCAGCATCACGCGCATCGCCGCCGCCACCAAGCGGCCGGGCCAGGTGATCGGCATGCACTTCATGAACCCCGTGCCGGTGATGAAGCTTGTGGAGGTGATCTGCGGCTACGACACCACGGATGCCGTGACGAAGGCCGTGGTGGACCTCAGCACCGCCATCGGCAAGGTGCCGGTGACGGTGAACGACTACGCGGGCTTCGTGGCCAACCGCATCCTCATGCCCATGATCAACGAGGCCATCCAGACCCTGTGGCAGGGCGTGGGCGGCGTGGCCGAGATCGACACCATCATGAAGCTCGGCATGGCCCACCCCATGGGCCCGCTGCAGCTGGCCGACTTCATCGGCCTCGATACCTGCTGCGCCATCCTACGGGTGCTGCACGAAGGCTTGGGCGACCCCAAGTACGCGCCATGCCCGCTGCTGGTGCAGATGGTGACCGCGGGCAAGCTGGGCGTGAAGAGCGGCGAGGGCTTCTACCAGTATGCCGCCGGGAGCAAGGAACTGGTGGTGGCGCCGGCGTTCAGGAAGTGATGCTCCGGCCAGCCACCGTCGCAGACATCCCCGCCATCCGCCGCATCGCGCTCGCTGCATGGCCGGTGGCCTATGGGGCCATCCTCTCCCCCGATCAGCTCAGCTACATGCTCGAACTCATGTACATCGAAGACGCGCTGCGCGAGCAGATCGAGGCGAAAGGCCATCGCTACCTCCTTGCCGAGCGAGAAGGAGCGGCCATCGGCTTCGCCGGTTACGAGCACGATCTCCGGGGCATGAGAAGCACGCGGCTGCACAAGCTGTACCTGCTGCCCAGCGCGAAGGGCATTGGCGCAGGCGCCGCGCTGCTGAGCGCCGTGGAAGCGGAAGCACGGCTCGCCGGCGATGCGCGGATCGAGCTGAACGTGAATCGCTTCAATCCGAGCAAGGAGTGGTACCTGCGCCGGGGCTTCCGCATCGAGCGCGACGAGGTGATCGATATCGGGAAGGGGTATGTGATGGATGATCATGTGATGGTGAAGGCCATCACGCTGGAATGACGGCTGGGCAACCCTTCAGCGCATCGCCTGTCTACATGGCCGATAACGCCTCCGGCCAGGATGCCGCACCGGGCATGAAGCATATCCCATACGTTCTGATCATCGCGCTGGCGCTTTCGCTCAGGCTCATCGGCATCGATTCGCTCGAGCCCTGGCACGACGAGACCTACTCCATCGCTCAAGCGCACGGCTTATCGTACACGGAAGGCTGGCCAAGCCAGGGCTTCAGCTCATCGGAACTCGCATCCTACAACACGCTGCGGAATGCGATCGCGGCGAACCAATACCAGGACAGCGGCAACGGCGCGCTCTACGTGACCTTGCTCCATTACTGGTGCCTGCTCTTCGGCAATAGCACCCTCATGCTGCGCATCTTCTCGCTGGCGTGCTTCGCGCTCACGCTCATCCTCACGCACAGGCTTTCCATGGCGCTCTTCCATGACCGGGGCAGCGCCCTGGCCGCGATGGCTTTGATCGGCATGTCAACCATGACGGTGAGCATGCCGATCCGGCCCTACATGCTGGCCATGGCGCTCACGTGCTGGTCCACCGCCCTGGCCGTTGAGTCCGCGAGAGCGGAGCGCGCATCGTGGCGAATGATCATGCTGCATGCCCTGGTCTCGCTAGGCGCCATGCTCTCGCATTTCTCCACGGTTAGCTTGCTTCTGGCCCAACCGATAGCGGCAGCCTTGATCGGCACTGATTGGCGGCGCGGCTGGAGGGTGCTCCTGGGCGGCATCATCTGCGCCGGGCTCCTGCTCATCTGGTTCGCTGCATTCGGCCAGGAGGGGCTGGCTCGCATGGGTGAGCTGAATGCCTATTACACACGGGTCATCGCAGCGCAACCTGACATCAATTCGTTCTTCACCGCAACGCGCCTGGACACGGCTGCCGCAGGCATCGTGGTGCAATTGCTCTGGGTCACGGGCAACGGGATGCAGTTCTTCGGGCCCAGGCTGGCCATCATTGGAAGCATGCTTCTGGTGCCCATCGCACTCATTGCCCTGCGGCTCAGCAGCCGCGATCTTCAGGAACGCCGGACCATCCTGGGCTTGGCAGCGCTCACGTTCTCGCCCATGGCTTATGCCACCGCGGTAGCGATCATATCCGGCCATACCGTTTCTTTCCAGCCGCATTATGCCGTGTTCGCCGTGCCGATCTGCTGCGTGCTGCTCACCCGATGCGCGATGATGGCAAGCCTATCCCGCACGCGGACAAGGCCATTGGGGCTTGCTCTCGCCACGGCGCTCCTGGTGGTGAACCTGATTTCCTTGGCCTTCCGCAAAGACAACCCGACCATTGCACCGAATGCGTATGACGAAATCGCGGAACGCTGGAGCACGGCCTTGGATCGATATGCTGACCTGCCGGTGGCCGGCATCCATTCATCCAAGACCGCAGCTTACCTGAGCGCCTTGTATGCTCCGCAGAACGCGCGCCCACTGAAGCATTTCGTGAATCCCGATTTCGATGGGATCAGCGGACTCCTCGTGCAGCGCGGCGAACGGCCGTTCGTCACCATGATTCGTCCGCGCGACGCGCGATTCGGCCGCTCGGAGCCGAAAGACGATGAGGAATGGCACCTGACCTTTGCGCCCCTCATCGCCCTGCCGGACTCCATCGATGCGTGGTCGCCAACGGGCCTTGCGGACCCTGCCTCAATCGATTGACCATTCATGCCTCAAACCGTCATCATCACCGGCGCCGCCGGCTTCGTGGGCTCCAACCTCTGCCTTCGCCTGCTGCAGGCCGGCCATCGCGAGATCGGCATCGACGACTTCAGCTACGGCAGCCGGGAGAACCTGACGGCCTGCCACGGGTTGGAGGGCTTCCGGTTCGAGGAGCGCAATGTGACCGACCCGAAGGCCCTGGCCGATCTGGAGGGCGATACCGTGGTGCACCTCGCGAGCCAGAAGATCCCGCGCTACACGAACAGCTACCGCACCATCGAGGAGAACAACCTGATGAGCTCGCTGGTGATCAAGCGGGCCCTGGAGCTGAATGCACGGCTCGTCTTCGCATCCACCTCCGATGTGTACGGCAAGAATCCGCGGATACCGTTCAGCGAGGAGAGCGACCTGGTGCTGGGCTCATCCAAGGTGAAGCGCTGGGCCTATGCGGCCAGCAAGATCCACAGCGAGCACAAGATCATCGCGCATGGCGAGGAGAAAGGCCTGCGCTACACCATCCTCCGCCTGTTCGGCTCGTACGGCCCCAACCAGAACCTCACCTGGTGGGGCGGCCCGCAATCGGTCTTCATCGGCAAGGCGTTCCGCGATGAGGCCATCGAGCTGCACGGCGATGGGCAGCAGACGCGCACGTTCACCTTCGTGGATGACACCGTGCAGGGCTTCATGCTGGCCATCACGAGGCCTGAGGCTGAAGGGGAGATCCTCAACGTGGCGTCCGACCCCGGCACGGAGATCACCATCGAGGGCCTCGCGCGGCTCATCTGGAAGCTGATCAGGCCGCAGGATGCGGAGCCGAGGCTCACCTTCATCCCCTATGCCTCCTTCGGCGGCGGTTACGAGGATGTGCTGCGCCGGGTGCCGGATATCAGCAAGATCAAGCGCATGCTCGGGTTCGAGCCCCGGTTCGGCCTGGAGGAGGGCCTGCGCCTCACGATTGATTGGCAGCGGGGCCGATCAGCCTGAGCATGCGGTACTTCATCGTGCCCACGTACAACGAGGCGGCGAACCTGCCGAACCTGGCCCGTGAGCTCGCGCCCTTCCTCGCGCAGCCCGATGCCTGGCTCGTGATCAGCGACGATGGTTCGCGTGATGGCACGCGCGAACTGGCCCAAGGACTGTTCCCGGCCGAGCGATTGACCGTGCTCGGAGATGGCATCAACCGCGGACCCGGGCATGCGTTCAACACGGCGTTCGAGTGGGTCCTCGAGCGCGCCTCGGAAGAGGATGTGGTGATCACGATGGAAGCGGACTGCACCTCGGACATCCGCATCCTTCCCCACATGCTCGCCATCGCGGATCTTGGCTATGACCTGGTCCTGGCATCGGTGTATGCGCAGGGCGGTGGCTTCGAGGAGACCACATGGCTGCGCAAATTGCTCTCAGCCACGGCCAACTTCATCTACCGCTTCATCTTCGACCTGAAGGTGAGCACATTGAGCGGCTTCTACCGCGTGTACCGCGTCAAGGCCCTGCATCGGGCGCGCGACCGATGGCCGAAGCTGATCGATGAAAGCGGGTTCATCTGCATGCTCGAGTTGCTCACCAAGCTCATCCGCACCGATGCGCGGGTGATCGAGGTGCCCATGGTGCTGTCCTCGCAGAAGCGGGCCGGGCGCTCGCGCATGAAGGTGCTGCGCACCACGTTGGAGTACTTCCGCTTTCTGTGGCGCTTCCGCTCGAAGTGATCCGCAGCCACTGCGATCATCGACCGGCTTCGGCGCGCAAGGGCATGCCATAGCGGCGATAGAGCCGTTCCTTGCGCTTCGCCAGGCGAGCCTGCGCCTTCGCCGTGCGCGGCCCACGCTCCGCCACGGCGAGCTCGCCGCGCTCGATGCGCTGCACGATCACCTCCACGAGCTTGTCATCGCCCACCGGATCGTAGGTGCTGCGCAGGTCGTGCCCGAATAGGCGCGCCATGCCCTGCCATACGAAAGCGGTGAAGGAGCCGCGCAGGGTCTTCACCAGCTCATAGCTGGTGCGGCCGGTCTCCCGATCCACCAGCTTGATGAGCACCTTGCCCTGGCTCACCGTGAGGTCCTTCAACTCCTCCTCGAACTCGGCCCGAAGCTCGGCTTCAGCCAGCTTCAGGTAGAGCTCCTGATCGCCCTCGCGCTGGATGCTGACCAGGTCGTGCTCGTACTCCCGGAGCAGCTCACCGGTGATGCGCGCATAAGGATACACCTTCACCACATTCCGCGTAAGCCGGTCGTACCGCTCGGCTTGGCGCCGGTCGCGGGCGGTCCAGCGCGTTTCCACGAAGGCGGTCTCGAGGTCAACGATGGGCACCGTGTCGCCATCGAGCACCGTGGCCCGGTACACGCGCTGCTCCTGCGCCACGGCCGGAACGGACGCGAGCAGCGCAGTGCACAGAGCGATGTGATGGAGCGATGCGCGCATGGCGACGGACAGCCCGACAACGAAGCTACAACGGTGCCAAGGGCGGCCTATTCTGCCCCTTATACCGGCTCAGCGCCTTCGCAGTTTCCAAGGGCTTGGCGCCCAGCCGGTGACGGGAGCTGGGGCCGAGTGCCCAGAGGTCGCGTTCATGGCCGCAGCCACCAAGGCCGCAGCCCCCGCCTCATCCGCATCGAGCCCCTCCAGCACCTCCGGCTTGAAGTGGTCGCGGACGAAATGGGTGTCGTAATTCCCGCTGCGGAAGGCTTCGTGGCCCATCACGTAGCGGCAGAAAGGCAATGTGGTCTCCACGCCGGTGATGGCGTAATCGTCGATGGCGCGCTCCATGCGGGCGATGGCCTCCTCGCGCGTGGCCCCGTGGGTGATCAGCTTGGCGATCATGGGGTCGTAATGGATGGGGATGTCCAT
>CAZJTB010000180.1:0-3082 GCA_964548485.1 uncultured Chryseobacterium sp.
TTCTCCACATGGTAGGTGTGCGGGAACATGTCAACGGGCTGCACGAAATCGATGGCATACCGGTCCTTCAGGATGGCCAGGTCGCGGGCCTGCGTGGCCGGATTGCAGCTTACGTACACGATGCGCTGCGGCGCCAGTTCCAGCAGGTGGCGCACCACGGGCTCATCCATGCCGGCGCGCGGCGGATCGGTCACCACCACATCGGGCGCGCCATGCGCGCGCACGAAGTCCGGGCTCAAGGTCTTCTTCATGTCGCCGGCCGCGAAGCTCGCGTTGGCGATCCCGTTCAATTCCGCGTTCACGCGCGCATCGGCCACGCTCTCGGGCACCAGCTCCACGCCGGCCACATGCCTTGCAGCGCCAGCCAGGTAGAGGGTGATGCTGCCCGCGCCGCAGTAAAGGTCGTACACGTTCTCGCTTCCGGTGAGGCCGGCCAGCGCGCGCACGAGCTTGTACATCGCGACGGTCTGCAGCGGATTGGTCTGGAAGAAGGTCTTGGGGCCGATGCGGAAGCGCAGCGGCCTCCCGCCTGGGCCGTCAGGCAATTCCTCCACGATGTGGTCGCGTCCGTGGAAGACCTGGACATCGAGGTCGTAGATGGTGTCGTTGCGCTTGGGGTTGATGGTCCACAGCACCGCGGTGAGCTGCGGGAAGGCAGCCACCAGCGCGGCGAGGAGCCGTTCGCGCGGCGCTTCATCCTCGTGCCCGAAGGAGAGCAGCACCATGCACTCGCCGGTGAGCGTGGTGCGGATGAGCAGGTTGCGCAGGAAGCCTTGATGCCCGCGCACATCGTAATGCACGAGGCCGTGCTGCCGCGCATGCTGCCGCACGAAGTCGCGGATGGCATCGCTCGGCGCGGGCTGCAGATGGCACTCCCCGATGTCCAGCACGCGATCGAAGCGCTGCGGGATGTGGAAGCCCAGCGCGTTGCGGTCGGTGAACGCCTCCTGGGCGCCGATCTCCTCCTTGGTGAACCACCGGTTGCTGCTGAAGGTGAACTCGAGCTTGTTGCGGTAATGCGTGAGCCGCGGCGATGGCAGGATGGGCGTGATGGGGGGCAGTTCCAGGCCGCCCAGGCGCTCGAGGTTGTCGATCACCTGCTGCTGCTTGTATGCGAGCTGCTTGGCATAGGCGAGGTCCTGCCACTTGCAGCCGCCACAGGTGCCGAAGTGCGCGCAGAAGGCCTTCTCGCGGTCGGGCGATGGCGTGGCGATGCGCACGGCCACGGCCTCGGCGTAGTTCTTCTTCTTCGCCACCACGCGCAGGTCGGCCACATCGCCGGGCACCGCGCCGGTGACGAATACCACGAGCCCATCCACCTTGGCCAGCGCCTTCCCGTTCGCACCTGCGCCGGTGATGGGTACGGTTTCCCAAACGATGGTCTCCTTCGGCTTGCGATGGCGCATGATGGGAAACGTTGGAAGCCGCCAAAGATGGCTCGCCGTGCCGTCCCCTTGTAATTTCGCCGCCCGCCACAGCCGCAAGCCACGGCGCCCTACGCATGATCCTCCCCATACGCGCCTACGGCGATCCCGTGCTGAAGAAAGTGGCGCAGGACATCGAGCCCGGCCACCCCGGCCTCAAGCAGCTCATCGCCGACATGTTCGAGACCATGTACGAGGCCAACGGCGTGGGCCTCGCCGCGCCGCAGGTGGGCCATAGCATCCGCCTCTTCATCGTGGATGCGTCGCCCTTCGCCACCGACGACGAGGGGCGGCCCAGCGACGAGGCGCACCTGAAGGACTTCAAGAAGGTCTTCATCAACCCGTACATCGTGGTGGAGGAAGGGGAGGAGTGGCCCTTCGAGGAAGGCTGCCTCAGCATCCCCGGCATCCGCGAGAACGTGCAGCGCCAGCCGCGCATCGTGCTGCAATACCAGGACGAGCGGTTCAAGGAGCACGAGCAGGAGTTCACCGGCATGGCCGCGCGCGTGATCCAGCACGAGCACGACCACCTCGACGGCATCCTCTTCATCGATCACCTGCCCGCCCTGCGCCGCCGCCTGCTGCAAGGCCGCCTGCGCGACATCTCGCGCGGCAAGACCGACGCCACCTACAAGCTCCGCTTCACCCCAGCGAAATGACCACGACCATGAGGACGACCATCCTGTGCGCGGCCTGCGCCGCGCTGCTGCTCGCCTGCGGCGGTGGCCAGCCCGCGCCCGACCAGAAGATGCTCGACGCGCGCGCCCGCATCCGCCACCTGGAGGATTCGCTCTTCGAGAGCCGCACCTTCGACCGCCGCAGCTCGCAGGGCATGGTGGATGTTTACAAGGCCTACGCGTCGGCCTACCCGGCCGATACCCTCGTGCCCGAGTACCTCTTCCGCGCGGCCAACACGCTGCGCACCATGGACGAGCCCGAGCAGAGCCTCGTGCTCTACGACCGGCTCATCCGCGACTACCCCGAATGGCGCCGCACCGTGGACGTGCTCTACCTCAAGGCCCTCACGCTCGACGACGACCTGAACCGCGATGGCGAGGCCAAGTCGGTGTATGAGCTGGTCATCGGCACCTTCCCCGATCATCCCTTCGCGCGCGATGCGCGGGCCATGATCGAGAACCTGGGCCTGAGCGATGAGGAGATCATCGCGAAGTTCAAGGCCATGAACGAGGAGGCCGCGCAGGCACCCTGATGCGGTCCGGCTGCTAGGCGGCCACCGCGCGGAAGGCCGGTGCCAGCCGCAAGGCTCCGTTGCCCACGATGCCCACGGCGCGCCCGGTGAGGCGCTTGCCGATGAAGGGCGTATTGCGCGAACGGCTCACGAGGTCCTCGGCTGCCACGGTCCATTCCGCGGTGGGGTCGAAGAGCGTGAGGTCGGCGGGTTGGCCTTCGGCGATGGTGGGCACAGGCAGGTCCAGCACGGCGCGCGGTCCGGTGGTGAAGCGCTGCACGAGGCGGCGCAGGCTCACGCTTCGGGCACCGGTGCGCGCCACGCCGAAGGCGGTCTCCAGGCCGATGATGCCGAAGGCGGCGCGGCCCAGCTCCTTGATCTTGCTCTCCGCATCCTGCGGGCGGTGGTCGCTCACGATGGCGTCGATGGTGCCATCCTTCACGCCCTCGATCAGCGCGCCGATGTGCGC
>CAZJTB010000180.1:3182-6054 GCA_964548485.1 uncultured Chryseobacterium sp.
GCAGCCCCAGCAGCGCGCTGTTCACGCCCTCGTGCATCATGCCGTGCGCGCTGATGTCCGGGTCGGCGGGGAAGCACATCAGCGGCGCCGCGCCGCCCGGCAGGTGTGCCGCGTATTGCAGGGCCAGCAGCAGCAGGCGGCTGTTGCGGATGGGGGCGGTATCGTCGCTGAAGGCCACGGCACCGGCCTGCCGCATGTCGTGCAGCTCGGCGAGCTGCCTGCCCTGCGCGCCCTGGGTGATGGCGCCGATGGGCAGCAGCCGCACCGCATGGCCCTCGGCCTTGCGCAGCAGGTATTCGATGCCGGTGCGCGAATCGATCGGCGGCGCGGTGGCGGGCATCACGCACACGGCGGTGAAGCCGCCCGCGGCGGCCGCATCCAGGCCGTTGGCGATGCCCTGCTTCCACTCCTCGCCGGGGTCGCGGAAATCGGCGCGCAGGTCGAGCCAGCCGATGCTCACGTGCAGGTTGGGCAGGCGCAGCTCAGTCGGCCCCTTCGGCAGCCGCTGGCCGATGCGGGCGATGCGCCCGTCGCGGATGTGGATGTCGATGTCGCTGTCGTGGTGCGGACCACCGGGGTCCACCGCCCTCACCTGACGCAGGATCACTTCGTTCATCGTCGCGCGCGGAGCAGCAGGGTTTCAGCGAGCAAGGCCAGGAGCGCCAGCAGGATGAACCATTTCCACAGCTTGCGGCCCTGGTCCAACCCGGCCAAACGTAGCGAAAGATCCGCGCCGCTTCCGTCGATGACGGAGAAGCTCGTGAGGCCCAGCTCGCGCAGCTTCTGGCGCAGCTCCTCGGGGGTGTAATGGCTCAGGTCGCTCTCGGCGCGCGCGAGGTTCAGGGCCATCATGCGCAGGGTGTCGGCGCCGGCCACGAGCGCGTAGGGGCCGGGCGGCAGCTCCGCATCGTGCAGCACCAGCGATTGCGCGCCGCCTGCGCGCCGCACCTCGGGCAGCAGCTCCATCCCGTCGGCCCCCACCAGGCGCGGCGGCGCTTCGGCGGGCAGCTCCAGCCCCTCGATGTCGAGCAGCGATTCCTGCCCGATGGTGCTGTACAGGCTGCCCATGGGGCGGGCCAGCTCGGCCATGCGCAGCAGCGAGGTGGCGAAGAGCGCGTGCCGCGTGAGGTTGCTGCTGCGCTCGGCCAGCGGCGCCGACCAGAAGAAGGCGCTGCCGCGGCCATGGCGCACCTGCGCAAGGAAGGGCATTCCATCGCGCGCGCGCAGCAGCGCATCGCTTCCGGGCGGGGGGCGCAGCGCCCAGCGCTCGTGCGCGGTGGGCAGGTCCACGTTGCGCGGCAGCCGGTCGAACACATCGCGGTAGAAGGGATGCTCCAGGTCGATGCCCTCCACGCGCGCCGCTCCGGTGTCGAGCAGGTTGGGCGCGCCCATGCGGAAGGCGCCGAAGAAGGGTGCGAAGCGCATGGCATCCGCGCGGCTGGGCGGGAAGAAGGCGAGGTTGCCGCCGGCGCTCACGAACTCCTCCAGCGCCTGCACGGTGCCGCTGGCCAGCTCGGGCACGCCGTTGATCACCACCAGGTCCTGCTGGGGCAGCAGGCCCAGGTCCAGGTCGCGCGCGCCGCGCTCGGCGAAGGCATGCACGCTGTCGCGGTCGAACACGGCGCGCACGGCGCGGTCGCCGGCGGGGTCCGCCCCGCCGATCAGCAGCACGCGCAGGCGGTCCACGGTGGTGTAGGCCAGGTGGAAGCTGTTGTCGAAGGTGATGGGCTGGTCCTCCACCGAGAGCTCGCCCCAATGGTGGCCGGCCTTGTCGTTCAGGAAGCTGAGGCTGGTGTCCACGCTGGCCCCGGCGCTGATGGAGAGCGTGGCTATGGCCCGCTGCGCCCCATCGATCCGCAGGCGCAGGGGCACGCCGGCGAGGTCCTGCCGGCCATGGTTGGTGATGCGCGCGTGCAGCGCCTCGCGCAGGCCACGCCGCCGCACGGGCCCCGCGAACCAGATGGAGTCGATGCTCAGGTTGTCCGCCTCAGCCGGGATCAGCGGCACGATGGTCACCGGCACCAGCGTGTCGTTGGTCCAGCGCTCCAGATCCACGGCGCTGCGCTGCAGGTCGGTGAAGAGCAGGGCGCGCTTCACCGGGGCATCGCTGTCGGCCAAGGCCTCGCGCTGGCGTATCATCACCTGGCTCAGGGGGCGCGCATAGGGCGAGGCATCGGCCTCCGCCGCGGCCTGCAGCGCCTCATCGCGGCCCAGCAGGCGCTGCTCGCGGGCGGCCAGCCGGTTGGTGAGCACCTGGAAGCGGTCGCTGGGGGCATGGGTCATCACCGCATCCTGCGCGCCCTGGCGGGCCTGGTCCAGCAGGCGGCCGCCGGCGTTGACCCCTTCCATGCTGTGGCTGTCGTCGATGTAGAGGCTCAGCGCGCGCTGTCCGGCGGTGGCTGCGCCGCCCGCGCCCGGCACATAGGGCTGCGCGAAGGCGAGCACCAAGGCCGCCAGCGCCACGCAGCGCGCCAGCAGCACCAGCCAGTGCTGGATGCGGCGCCGCGCCCGCGTCTGCCGCGTCACCTCGGCCAGCAGCCGCACGTGGGTGAAGTCGATCCGCTTGAAGCGGCGCAGCTGGAAGAGGTGGATGAGCACCGGCACGGCCAGGACGCCGAGCGCCCACAGGAAAGCCGGATGCAGGAAGTGCATGGGCGGCGAAAGTAGCGCGGGGGTGGGAGGGGGCGCGGAGCGAGGGGTATCCGCCTGCGCGGCTGGAGGAACCGAATGATTCGAGGCGCATGCAGCACGATCGTTGAAAACTGCTGCTTGGCGTTGCCGAGCCGAATACCCACCTTGGGCTGCACCACATGACGATTATTCCATCAACCGCTATGCACGTTTCGACGATTCATGCGCTGCATGCCGGCAC
>CAZJTB010000181.1:0-5995 GCA_964548485.1 uncultured Chryseobacterium sp.
TTGCTTTCGCCATTGGAGGCATTCTGGCCGCTGTTTCAGCGGTGGTAGCCCAGGGCTACGCGCATGAGTTCCCGATGGTGCATTCTCCGTTCTACTTCGGCCGGGCGATGCCGGCACCTGATGGCGGCATGCTCGTGCGGTACGAAGGCCCGCCATCGGAGGCTTTCATCCGTTATGGGTCGGATGGGTCAGCTCTTTGGGCGCGGTCTATCCAGGCCGGTGGTCATGTGGTGGGCGTTCACTACAGCGTCATGCCCGATGGCGGACTCGTGATTTCGGGATCCGTGGATCTTTTCCCGAATGGTCCTGGGCGGTACTCGCATGTGAGGCTGGGACCTGGCGGCGAGGTACGCTGGGCAAGGCGCTATACGATATCCGGTTGGCCTGTGCCGATGGCGCTTCCAGACCTCACTGGTGGAGCGGCGATCGCAACGGATGGAGAAGGCGGGATCTTCACGGCGCTGGGGCACCTGTTCGAATCGGGCAACGGCCCAACGCTGCTGAAATGCGATTCAACAGGCGCATTGCAATGGGCCATCGATCTGCATCCAGGCATCGGATGGCACGGCTTCACGGTGATCCCGGATGGTTCCGGTGGATGCTACGTGCCTATGCTGCGCCCCTACGGCTCCGAAGGGGCTTTTTTCATCCTGCATCGCATCGAGGCCGATGGCGCCCTGCTCTGGCGTCGGAAGTTCCAGGTCGTAGGTGAGGCACCCATGCTCTCAGCCGGTTTCCATGCGTCTGAAGGAGGCGGGTTGATTGTTGCCGGCTATACAGGGGCAGGCGCTTATTTCCTGCGCATCGATGAGGAGGGCAGCCTGACGGTTGCGAACGGATTCCAGGTGCCCGCTCCGGGCTTCCAGTTCAATGCTTTCCACGGTGCATGGAGCGCGCCCGGCGGCCAAGTGCGATTCGGCGATGATCGGGTGCTCTACTTCACCCATGAAGGCGCCATGGTTCGCCACCAGGCCTGCCCTTACCTAATCGACACCGTTGGCAGCGAGCAGATCTCCTTGCAGCACTATGTGCGCGGAGCCGATGGTGCTGGGGTGATCGTTGACGGCTTCCCGGGGAGCGTTGACCTCGTCACACTCCAGCTCCGATACGGATACTTGGCCGCTCGCATCCCATGGAATGCGCTCGGTGAAGGTTGCATCATCGATTGCACGGAGTTGCCGATCGCTTCTGCCGAACCGCTCTCAAAGGAGTCCTTCCTGTACACGGACGCGCCTTATGATGGACCTTTCCCGCTCATGGTGCAAACGACCAACCTGGTTCCTATGTTAGTCGATGTCGAGTTGCCAGAGACGGCCCGGCGTTGCCTGACCATTGGTCTTCCTGATGCGGGTGATCTGGCTCGCCAGCTGCTCATCTGGCCGAATCCAGTAGCGAAGGGCGATTGGTTGCATGTGGATGTGATCGGGCCCAGGACCTGGCGCTGCTGGGATGCCGTTGGGCGGACGATTGAGATTGAGGCGCAGCTCACTTCTACTGGCTTGGCGCTGAGCACAGAGCGGCTCAGCCAAGGGCTCTATTCGATCCATGTGGAACGCGCCGATGGCAGCGCGCCCATGGTGAGCCGCTTCGTGGTGCAGTAAGGGATGCGTATAGGGTTGCCGTAGGCAGCAGTATCCATCGCACCGGCATCCTTTGGCGCCGCTGGTGCATGGTGCAGCTATCGTTGCTCAACCCTTGCCATGCCACTCCTATGCGCGCTGTCATTCTGGTATTGACCCGGAGTCGCACCTAGCCTGCCAAGGACCTCTTCGAGCCCGCCTGCCGGTGAGTTAGGCTCGCTGCTGAGAACCGGATCAGATCGCTTCTAGTCTATCCGTCGCATCGTCGGAGAGCACGTGCCTTCAACAGGCGTGATTCATGTTCGGGCCAGCGTCCTGGTGAACGAGCTGCCTTTTGCTTGGCGGGCGCCGCTCAAGGCTCCACCTCAATCAGCACCTCATCCGCGAAGATCCACGTGGTGCCGCCCTTGCCGGGGTGCCAGTCGGGGCACACGCCGGCGTTCTTCGCGGTGATGGCGATGTAGCGCACCTTGCGGCCGCCTAACGGGCGCCAGAGCTCGCGGGTCAGGCTGCCTTCAGCCTTGCGGTCCACATCGTGGGCCACGGTGGCGCTGCTCCATTGCCGCTGGTTGGCGCTCACGCTGATGGTGACCTCGCTCGGCAGCCAGATCCAGCTCTTCTGGTCCTGCAGCACGCTCAGGCCCACGCGCTTCAGTTTCTGCACGCGGCCCAGGTCGATCAGCAGCACCAGGTCCTGGTCGCGGTAGCCCTGCCATTCGCCGGTGCGGAAGTCGGTGCCGCCGCGCACGCCATCGATCAAGGCATTGTGGCCTCCTGCGGTGTACTCATTGGCGTATTTGCTCTCCAAGGTGATGGTGCGGCCGCCTTCGTAGCGGGTGTAGCGAGCGGTAACCGGTTTGGACAGGATGCGGTTCTTCTGCCCGCGTGGCCCGCGCACGGATGCCACCGCCGTGACCGCGCAGCTCTCCTTCACCCAGAACGGCGCCTGATAGGGGAGGGGCTCGCCCTCGTTGATGCGGAACTCGATGGCGGCGCGCTCATCGCTGCTGCTGATGGTCACCAGCAGGCTGTCTGTGAAGCTCTGCCCGGCGGCCTGGATGATTGGCGCTGGGGTCCACGCATCTTCAAAGTCCGGGATGAATCGCCCGGGAGACCCACCGGGCCGCGGCCCCAGCGTGAAGCGCAGCTCACCGCCCTTGATCAACTCTTCGTGCGAAAGGCTTCGGTAGGGCTCAGGGGCTTTGCCATTCCAAGTGAACGATTCAACATGCGCGCGGTCGTTGCCCAGCACCTCGGTGCCCATGCGCCACTGCTTGCCATTGCCCAGTTCGATGGTGGCCTCATCGAAGAGCGGCCAGCCGATGCTGTAGCTCGGGTCGCCGGGGCAGATGGGGTAGAAGCCGAGCGCGCTCAGCACCAGCCAGGCGCTCATCTGTCCGCAGTCCTCGTTGCCGATGAGGCCATCGGGTGCATCGGTGTAGAAGTCGCGCATGATGCGCCGCAGGAACACGTCGCTGCTCAGCGGGCGGTCGCTCAGGTTGTAGAGGTAGGCGAAGTTGTGGCTGGGCTCGTTGCCGTGCGCGTACTGGCCGATGAGGCCGGTGATATCGCTCTGGTCACGACCGGTTGTGTTCTCCTTCGCGGTGAAAAGCGCATCGAGTCTGTTCGCAAGACCGCTTGGTCCGCCGGTGAGGGACATGAACCGGTCCATGTCGTGCGGCACGAAGAAGCCGTATTGCCAGGCGTTGGCCTCGGTGAAGTTGAAGTTCACCTCGTACGGGTCGAAAGGGGCGATGAAGCCGCCGTTGCGCCGCGCGCGGAAGAAGCGTGTCTCGGGGTCGAAGAGGTTCTGCCAATTGCGGCTGCGATTGTAGAAGCGCTGCGCCACCTCCTTTTCACCGATCATCTCCGCGAATCGCGCGATGCACCAATCGTCGTAGGCATATTCCAGCGTGCGGCTCACGCTCTCGGGCTCGTCCTCGCTGCTGATGTAGCCGCGCTCGCGATAGGCCTTCAGTCCGAAATGGTCGGCCTCCGCGCTGGCCACCATCGCTTCCAGCGCGAGCTTGGTGTCGAAGCCGCGGATGCCCTTGGCGTACGCATCGGCGATGACGCTCACGCTGTGGTAGCCGATCATGCAGTCGGTCTCGTTGCCCCAGAGCTCCCACACGGGCAGCCGGCCGCTTTGCTGGTAGTGCAAGAGGAAGGTCTTGATCCAGTCCTCGGTCATCTTCGGCTCCAGCACGGTCATCAGCGGGTGCAGGGCGCGGAAGGTGTCCCAGAGGCTGAAGACGGTGTACACGTTGTGGTCGGCCTTGTGGACTTGGCCATCCATGCCGCGGTACTGGCCATCCGCATCGTTGAAGATGTACGGCGCCACATAGCTGTGGTAGAGCGCGGTGTAGAAGGCCCGTTGCTGCTCTTTGGTTCCGCCCTTCACCTGCACCTTGTTCAGTTTGGTGTTCCAGGCGGCTTCGGCCTCGGCACGCACACGGTCGAAATCCCAATGCGGCACTTCGGCTTCGAGATTCTTACGTGCGCCTTCGATGCTGACGGCAGAGATGCCGACCTTGACAATGAGGGGCTCTCCGCTGGTGCGAATGCCCACAATCGCGCGGGCACTGTCCGAGGCATCGGGCACCAGCTTCACCTCGCGGCTGAAGCGCATCACGAAGAAGAGCCGCTGATCGCGGGCCCAAGAGGAGCTTCGGCGTGAACCGGCGATCTCCGTGCTGCTCACCTGGACGATCGAAGAGCTGAGCAGCTTGTCGCGGTGCCTCAGGTCGATCAGCATGAATTGCTCCTGGCCCTTGGGCATGGTGTAGCGGTGAAGGCCGACGCGCGCCGTGGCGGTGAGCTCGGCCTTGGTGTCCGATCGGTCAAGGTGCACGGCATAGTAACCGGCATGCGCATGCTCCGTGGCTTTGCGGAACGTGGATCGGTTCGCCGCAGGACTGACCGTGTACTTGCCGGTCATGGGCATCAACAGCACATCGCACAGGTCCGCCACGCCCGTGCCGCTCAGGTGCGTGTGGCTGAAGCCGTAGATCACGCTGTCGCTGTAGTGGTAGCCGCCGCAGCCGTCCCAGTCCATGTAGCCATCGGGGCGGGTATCGGGGCTCAGCTGCACCAGTCCGTTGGGCACGCACGCGCCGGGGAAGGTGTGGCCGTGGCCGCCGGTGCCGATGAAGGGGTTGACGAGGTCGCGGGCGGGGGTTTGGGGGTAGGAGAGGAGTGAAATGCCGAATGCGATCACGCAGAGGGGCAGGGAGCGCAGCGCGCGCAGAGAAGAGGGTTGTAGCCTCTGGCTCATGGTTCCTTGTACTTGTTCGCGATCCGGGAGAGGCCTTCAAGCAAGGTGTCCTTGCCGAAATTGATCAGCAGCGCGATTCTCAGGTCCTTCAAGCGCAAATAGGTCTGTACGCGCTTGTAATCGACAGCCGGCACATCATCGATCGACTTCAGCTCAACGATGACCATGTCCTCTACCAACATGTCCAAACGGAATCCGATTGGGAACACTTCTCCGTCGATCTCCACTTTCATCGGCATTTGGCATTCAACCTTCAAGCCCCGTGCCCGCAATCGCTTGGCAAGGACGGCTTCATACACCGACTCCAGCAGGCCCGGACCGACCTCTCGATGAAGTCGGATCGCTTCTTCGATGATGATGCCGGTTATTGCATTGATCTCCATCTGGCCTTTAGGCTTCTCATTCCGATTACCCCTGCGTGCTCTGCGCTCCCTGCCCCTCTGCGTGATGTGTTCCTCCAATCTCTCCCAGCGCCGCCGCCCCCAGCAAGGCCGCATCATCATCCGGCAAGGCCGACACCGTGAGGTCCACACGGCCCTGGTAGATGTTGAGGAGGTTGGCGTGGAAGCGCTCGCGCAGCGGGGCCATGAGCAGGTCGCCGTTGCGCGCGATGCCGCCGAAGAGCACGATGCGCCTTGGTCCTGTGGCGCATACCGCATTCGCCAGGCCGATGCTGAGCCATTCCGTGGGGCGCTGGAAGCACTCGATCGCAGCGGCGTCACCGGCATTCGCGCGGTCAGCGATGCTCTTCACATCCGTCAGCGAACTAGCCGCTAGCGACTTCTCGCTTGCCGCTTCATGATAGGTGGCCAGCATCCCGCGGATGCTCACGTAGGCCTCCAGGCATCCCTTCCGTCCGCAGGTGCATGCACGACCATCAGGGATCAAGGTCATGTGGCCCAGTTCACCGGCATTTCCTGCACTTCCGAGCACGAGCTTGCCGTTCACGATGAAGCCGCTTCCAACGCCGGTGCCGAGCGTCACCACCAGCAGGTCGTTAATGCCCATGCCTGCGCCGTAGCGCCATTCACCCAATGCGGCGGCATTCGCATCGTTGCCGAGTGTTGCATGCACGCCCAGGCGATCGCTCATCATGCGGGCCAGGGGCACCTCGTGCTTCCACGGCAGGTTGGGCGCCATC
>CAZJTB010000182.1:0-5980 GCA_964548485.1 uncultured Chryseobacterium sp.
GGATCAGCTCCTGCAGCTGCTGCGGCTCGGGCAGCACCGCGCGCTGGATGCGCTGGGCGTAGCGGATGCTGCTGAGCAGATCGGCATTCTGCCTCGCCACCACCGCCTGCTGCTCCTCCACCTTGGCGCGCAGTGCGAGCCTTTCAGAGATGTCCCGCGCGTAGAGGATGATGGCCGGCCTTCCATCATAGCTGGTCACGCGCGTGCTGCATTCCACGGGGATGAGGCGGCCATCGGCAGCCACCAGGGGGATATCGTCGTACACATGGCCGCCGTGCTCCCAGGCATCGGCGATGCGGCGGGCGCTGCGCTGCAGGTCCTGCTTGCGGTGCAGGTCGAAGATGGTGAGCCGGTGCAGCTGGTCGCGGCCATGGCCCAGCAGCTGCGCGGCGCGCTCATTGGCCTGGTAGATGCGCCCGTTCACGAAGTTGATCACGAAGAGCGCGTCGTTGCTCCCTTCGAGCACCTCCAGGTAGCTGCTGCGGTCGCGCTCGCTGCGCGCGTGGCGCGTCTGGAGCCGGTTGTAGGCATGCGCCAACCCCGCCGCGGCGGCCAGCAGCGCCACGGGAATGGCGCCCAGCGCGAGTCCCATGCTCAGCTCCATGCGGGCACGGCGGCTGCGGGCATACGGTCAAGCACGCCGAAAATCAGGTCCGGATCGAGGAACTCGCCCACCCGGTCGGGGCGCGAGACATAGCGCACCACGCCATCCCGATCGATGAGGAAGGAGGCCGGCAGCGGGATGCCCTGCGCATAGTCGATGCCCGCCTCGAGCACCGGGTTGCTGTAAACCACGCCATAGCGGTCGCTCACCTGCTGCGTGCTGTCGCTGAGCAGGCGGAAGCCCACGCCGATGCGCGCCACCATGTCGCGGTTCACCTCGATGTCGTCGGGCCCGACGGCGACCACGTGCACGCCCTTCTCCAAAAAGCGCCGCCGATTGCGCTCGTAGGTGCGCAGCATCATGTGGCAGCCGGGGCACCAATCGCCGCGAACGAAGATGAGCAGCACGGGATGCTGGCCCCGGTAGTCGGACAGCCGTACTGGATTGCCATCCTGGTCGGGCAGCTCGAAATCGATGGCGGGCATCCCGGGCTGCACCTTGTAGCCGAAGCGCGTGCTGCGGCGGATGCGCTGCGCGTCCTGCACGTACCCGGCGATGAGCATCAGCGGCGCGGCGATCGGGAACACGGGCGCAAGCCAGAGGTCCCAATCGAACGCCGTGCCCCGGATGGCCAGGAGGTAGAGCCCCATGCCGAGAAAAACCAGGCCCGAATCGGCCCAGAGCAGGTTCACGTAGGTGAAGCGCTGCATGAAGGCCTGGCGCGCCACGCCGGCGGTGGAGGCCAGCAGCAGGCTGAAGGTGAGCAGCGGCCACGATGAGTGGCCCAGATCGAGCAGGATGCCCAGCACCGCGGCGGTGGTCACCATCACGGCGAATTGGTACTGGCTCGTGTACTTCTTGAATTCGAGCCATGCGAAGGCATGCGCCATCACGAGGATGGCAGCTGCCACGCCCGCCTGGCCGCTCATGACCAACGGTGCGGCGGCCAGCAGCAGAAGGACGGCGAGACTGGTGAAGGGGTGCAGCTTCCTGGGCATCGCGCGTCATACGAGCCGGGCGCGCAGGTGGTTCGCGGGATGCGAATCCGTTCCGATCAAGCCCTAAGGCTCCGCGCGAAGCCAATTGGCGATGATGCGCCCGCCCACCGGGGTGAGCACGCTCTCCGGATGGAACTGCACGCCGCAAGCCGGATGGTCCTTGTGGCGAAGCGCCATCACCACGCCTTCATCGCTCGTGGCTGTGATGCGCAGATCGCCGGGCAGGACCGTGGGATCGGCTGCCCAGCTATGGTAGAGCCCCACGTCGAAGACCGCCGGGAGTCCTGCGAAGAGCGGATCGCGGGGCTCCACCAGATGGCAGCTCACCGCCACGCCATGCCTCACGCGCGATTGGTTGTACAGGCGGCCGCCACAGGCTTCCACCAGCGCCTGCATGCCCAGGCAAACGCCCAGGATGGGATGCGTGGGCAGCAGGTGCTCGATCACGTCGAGGGTGATGCCCGCCTCCCGGGGAATGCCGGGCCCGGGTGAGAGCACGATGCGGTCGTAGGACGCTGCTTCGTCCACGGTTATCCGGTCGTTGCGGACCACATCAACACGAGCATGCTGCGCCAGCAGGTGCTGCAGGTTCCAGGTGAAGGAGTCGAAGTTGTCGATCAGGAGGATGCGCACCGGTTCTCGATTAGCGCCATCAGGCGCTTACCAATCAATGCCCACCGGGCAATGGTCGCTGCCCATCACCTCATTCAGGATGAAGGCCTCCTTCACCTTCCGCTCGAAGCCCTTGGTGACGAGCACATAATCGATGCGCCAGCCCACGTTCTTCGCGCGCGCGCCGAAGCGCTGGCTCCACCAGCTGTACTTCACCGTTTCGGGATGGAGATGGCGGAAGGTGTCCACCCAGCCTGAGGCGAGCAGCGCTGAAAGGCCGTCGATTTCCTGCTGCGTGTAGCCGCTGGTCTTGTTGTAGTTCTCCTTGGGGCGGGCGATGTCGATGGGCTGGTGCGCCACGTTCAGGTCTCCGGTGATGATCACCGGCAGCTTGCCCTTCGCCAGTCCGTTCACATAAGCGCGGAAAGCAGCATCCCATTCCCCGCGGTAGGCCAGGCGCTTCATGCCCTCTCCGCTGTTGGGCGTGTACACGCACACCACCACGTGGTCCTTGAAGGTGCAGGTAACCACCCGTCCCTCATCATCATGCCCCTTCATGCCGATGCCGAAGCGCACCTGCGCTGGCTTCTCGCGGCTCGCGATGGCCGTGCCGCTGTAGCCCGGCTTCAACGCACCGTAAGCGTTCACGTGATAGCCATCAACGCCCTGCAGCGCCTGGGCCACCTGCTCCGGCGTGGCCTTGGTCTCCTGGAAGCAGACGATGTCCGCATCGAGCGCGCGCAGCGTATCGTGCAGGCCCTTGCCCACATAGGCTCGGATGCCGTTCACATTGAAGGAGATGAGGCGCATGATGCGGATGGTATGGATACGCTTGCTGTGGACCGATGTCCCCTAGCTGCGCGCCGGGCGAAATAACTCCATCGGGCGGTTCCCATCACCACGCCATCGGAAGCCCTCGGGGCCGGATCGCGGACCACCCTGGATCGGGTATTGCGAAAACAGGCGCAGCCGGATTCATTTGAATCACCAACCCCTGCGCCATGAGCGAAGAAGCCACCAAGACCGACCTGGTACAGCAGCGCGTATCGCGCTACTTCCCCCGGAATCAGGACGACCTTACCGGGAATGGGCACCGGCAGCTGCTGGGCGCGCTGGGCATCGCGCTGCCTATCCTGGTGGTGATCACGGCCGGGCTGCGTCCCGTTGGGGCGATTGACCCCTGGAAAGTCCTCAACAGCATCAGTGGTTACTACCACACGGGGGCCGAGGCATTCTTCATCGGCATCGTTGTGGCCCTGGGGGTGTTCCTGCTCACGTACGAGGGCTTCGGGAACAAGGATGGCGCGCGCGATCGCCTCACCGCGCGAATCGCGGGAACGGCCGCGCTGGTGCTGGCGGTATTCCCCACCGAGGCGGAAGGCGGCTTCCCCGGACCTGCGTGGTGGGATGATTGGATGGGACACGCCCACCTCGCGGGTGCCAGCGTGCTGTTCGTGAGCTTCGCCTACATGTCATGGTTCCTTTTCCCGATGGGCGGCACAACCATCACCAACGAGAAATGGTGGCGCAATCTGATCCACCGGGGCTGCGCGATCTTGATCCTGATCGGCTTGATCTGGGCCTTCATCAACGGGTACATGCGCGAGGAGCCCATCTTCGCTCCGGAAAGCCTGATGCTCTTCGCCTTCGGCATCTCGTGGCTCGTGAAGGGCAAGATCGATAAGACCGCAGGGGCCGTGATCGATCGGTTGAAGGCCTAGGAGGCATCATTGATTCGCCCTGGACCGTGCCGGGCACTGGTCGCCCAACCCCGGCTTCTCACCGGAGGCTTGGTGATAGTTCGTCCAAATCACGTTGCCACCCCCCCACCGGGCGGCGCTAGCTTCGGCACGGCCAGCGCACTGGCCCGAACACCCACCGCACATGCCGCTCACGCCTTACACCGGACCCTTCGGCAGGCCGCAAATGCAGCACCTGCTGCGCCGCACGCTCTTCGGCTGCTCCAATGCCGACCTCGCGCACTTCAATGGGCAGACCCTCGACCAGGTGATCGACGCGCTGCTGGCGGTGGTGCCCGAGACCAGTGTGCCGGTGAAGACCTATTGGAACCTGGTGGGCGGGCAGCCCGACCCCAGCGCGCTGGACCCGCAGGTGCCCTTCGGTCAAACGTGGGTGGATACCGTGCGCTACGGGACGGAAACGCAATTGGCCGAGCTGACCAGCGCGCGGGTGCAGAGCTTCATGTGGTGGCGCACCGGCCTGCTCACCGGCCAGGACCGCACCATCCGCGAGAAGATGACCCTGTTCTGGTACAACCACATGCCGAACGAGGTGTTCCTCGTCTTCAATCCGCGGCTGAGCTGGGAGTACGACCAGCTGCTGCGCGGGCAATGCTTGGGCAACTTCCGGCAATTGATCCATGATGTATCCATCAGCGGATCGATGCTGGTTTACTTGAACGGCTACCTGAACACCGCCGCCGCGCCGGACGAGAACTACGCCCGCGAGCTGTTCGAGCTATTCACCCTGGGCGAAGGCAGCGGCTACACGGAGAGCGATGTGCAGGCCGCGGCGCGCGTGCTCACCGGATGGACGGTGCGCGAGACGGATGCCTTGGGCGACATCGTGCTGCCCTACGTGGCCTTCAGGCCCACCCAGCACGTGACCGCCAACAAGCAGTTCAGCGCATTCTTCAACAACACCGTGATCCAGGGCCAAAGCGGCCCCACCGCCGGTGAAACGGAGCTGAACGCCCTGCTGGACATGATCATGGCCAAGCAGGAGGTCTCGAAATTCATCTGCCGCGAGATCTACCGCTTCTTCGTGCACGGCGAGATCGATGCGGCCACCGAGACGGCCGTGATCGAGCCGCTCGCCGGGATCTTCCGCGCCAACCAGGGCGCGCCCGACCAGATGCGCACCGTGATGCGCGCGCTGCTCACCAGCGACCATTTCTTCAGCGCCGGCATCCGCGCGTGCATGATCATGAGCCCGGCCGACCTGGTGGTGGGCGCCATCCGCAAGCTGGGCATCTCCATGCCCGGCCCGGCCACGGTGGAGGCCCAGTACCCCGTGTGGCGCGATGTGTACTGGCTCACGGCCTACGCGGGGCAGGAGCTGCTGAACCCGCCGAACGTTGCGGGCTGGCCGGCCTACCATCAATTCCCCAGCTACGACGACATCTGGCTCGATACAGCCACCTACCCCGCGCGCAACAACAGCCTGCTCGGCATCATCTACACGGGCTTCAGCACGCCGGCCAACCTCTATCAGCCGGAGAGCCGCAACCTCACCTTCAAGGCCGATCTGGTGGCGCTGGTGGGGCAGTTCTCCGATCCATTGAACCCCAATACGCTGGTGAGCGATGCCGCCGACCTGATGTTCGCCGTGCCGGTATCGCTGCTCGTGCGCACCCAATTGAAGATCGCCTACCTGCTGCTGGGCCAACTGAGCGATGTGTACTGGACCGACGCCTACGAGCTCTACGTGGCCGACCCGAACACCACCGACATGACCGCGCAGCTGGTGCCCTCCATGCTGCTCTACCTCTTCATCGACATGGCCAAGGCCGCTGAAACGCAGATGCACTGACCGCAACCGAACGCGCATGAACCGCAGACACTTCCTACGCACCTCGTCGGTGGCCACCATCGGCGGGTTCACCGTGCAGGGCTTCGCCAGCCCCCTGCTTCAGGCCCTTCGCAAGAGCCGGTCGGCCGAGGACCGCGTGCTGGTGGTGATCCAGCTCTTCGGCGGGAACGACGGGCTGAACACCGTGGTGCCCTTTGGCTCGCCCGAGTACTAC
>CAZJTB010000183.1:0-5979 GCA_964548485.1 uncultured Chryseobacterium sp.
AGCGGGCAGAACATCGCCTTGAAGGTTCCGGTGGCGGCCCTGGGCAGCACGCGCGCGATCATCTTTCCCAATCCTTCGCCTGAAGGCGCCTGGATGCACGTGGGGCCCGGATTGCAGGGCGTGGCCCGCGTGGAGGTGCTGGATGCCCTGGGGCGCGTCGCGAGCAGCCGCAGCGCCACCATCGACGGCATGCGCATCGCGCTGCCCGTGGAGGGGCTGTCGAGGGGCAGCTACACCATCCGCGTATCCGTGGGCGGGCAGCGCATCGAGCTGCCCTTCGTGAAGGCGTGATCAACGCCGGAGCATGCGCTCCACATACTTGCCCAGCACATCGTACTCGATGTTCACCGCCATGCCGGGCCGCAGGCGGTTGAATGTGGTGTGCTCGAAGGTGTAGGGGATCACCGCCACGGCGAATGCATCGGCCGTGAGCGCCGCGATGGTGAGGCTGACCCCATTGATGCAGATGCTCCCCTTCTCCACCAGCAAGTGGGGCGAAGCGGGCATGGCGAAGCGGAACACCCAGCTTCCGCCCGCATCGTCGAGCCCGATGCACTCCACGGTCGTGTCCACATGCCCCTGCACCAGGTGGCCATCGAGCCGATCGCCCATGCGCAGGCTGCGCTCCAGGTTCACGCAATCGCCCGCGCGCAGCTGGCCCAGAGTCGTCCGCTCCAAGGTCTCCTTCACCGCCACCACCTCGTGCCAGCCATCGCCCACGGCGGTTACCGTGAGGCACGCGCCCGCGTGCGAGACGCTCTGGTCGATGCGCAGATCGGAGGAAATCCCGGAGCCGATCCGAAGCACGCGATTGGTTCCCTGCTCCTCCACGGCGAGCACCTCGCCAACCACCTCGACGATTCCGGTGAACATCAGTTCTGTGGTCCGCTTGATGCGCCTCCGAGCAGATGCACATAGCCCTTCAGCACCATGGGCTCATCGCCGGCGAGCCGCGCGTAGATCACCTCGCAGACGTAGTAGTACACGCCATCGGGCAGGCGCTCGCCCGTGCTCAGGTAGGTGCCGTCCCACCCGATGGCGGGGTCGGTGTTCTCATGCACCGTCATGCCCCATCGGTTGAACACCGTGAGCGCGATGCTGCGCACCCCCCGGTACGGGAAGGGCACGAAGAAGTCATTGCTGCGATCGCCGTTGGGCGTGAACACATTGGGCAGCTCGTACTGCGGGCAGTTATCGCCGCATGCCGGCGTGACGAAAGCGCTCTCGTTGCCCACCGTATCGATGGCCGTTACCTGGTAGCAGCCCGCCACGCTCAGCCCATCGCGGTGCGTGAAGCTGGTGTTCTCAGCGCCCACGATGGTGGCCACCAGCTCGAACGGACCGTCCGGGCCGGTGGCGAAGTACACCCGGTACTGGTAGGTGTCATCGGCGCAGGACGCGTTGGGGTTGTTCCACGTGAGCGTGTTGAGCGGCGCCTCGCAATCATTCACGATGGATACCGTGGGCGCGCAGGGCGGGGTGAGGTCCTGCGGGGCGCCGCACGCCTCCTGGCTGAAATTGATCAGCGGCGCCACGATACCGGGGTTGCCGTACGAGCCCGTGCTGCGCACGCGGTAGCAATAGCGCTGGCCGTTGCTCAGGCCGGTCTCGGTGAAGCTGGCCGTGGTGCTGCTCCCCACCTGCGTCCAAACGCCGCCGATCAGGCGGTCCACTTCGTACAGCGAGTTCGTCCACGGCACATTCAGGCTCCATTGCACCGTGAGCTGCTCATCGTTCGGCACCAGGTTGATGAAGACGGTGGAGGCGGGCGCGCTCGATCCGATGAAATCGGGCACAGGCTGGTCGGCCCGGCCGAAGAAATCCACGCGATAGACATGCGCCAGATCGCGCGTGTTGAGGCCGGCATCGATGAACTGCGTATCGGGGTGCGCCAGGAAGGGGTGGATGGCGCTCGTGTGCACCAGCGTGGCGGCGCTGCTGAATCCAGTGCCGCGATAGAGCTTGAACTGATACGGGCCGGGGCGCAGCAGCGTGTCGAGGTCGTAGGCGTTGCTCCAGCGCACCGTGTCCACGCCCGCAGTGGTGCTCGTGACGCCCACGCTCGCATGGGTGATCACCGGCACCTGCCGGTCCAGGATCGCGCAGAACTCGATGCTCGCGATGCTCTGCGCGCCATCGGCGAAGGTGGCCACCACCATGTAGCAATACTGGCTGCCCACCGCGAGCGGGCCCGGATCGGTGTAGGCCGTATTGCTCGACCCGCTCACGGTGGCGAGGAGCGTGTAGCCGGTGTAAGCGGGAACGCCGGTCTCGCAATAGCCGGGCACGAAGCCATAGCTGCCCACGCGGCGGTAGATCCGATAGCCCGTGGCATTGGAGCACGAGGCCTGCCAGGTCAGATCGATGGCACTGCCGTTGGGGGTGGCGGTGGGGTTCTGCGGGCGCGGGCCGATGACGGTGATGTTCACCGAGCGATAGTCCTGCAGCTGCTCCTGCGGGGCATTGTCAACCGCATTGAACACCACCTGGTAGGGCTGGGTGCGCACATGGCTGCAGCTGGTTTGCCAGTTGAAGATGCCCGTGACGCTCTGCCCGGGTGATGGGCTGATGAAGCTCGCCGGGGAGCTCGGCAGCACGAAGGGCTGGCCCAGCGCGGTGAGGGTGACGGCCTGCCCGGCATCCGGGTCGCTGGCCTGCACGGGGAAGGTGAGGAAGGTGCCGGCCACCACGCAGGTGTCGTTGCGCGGGGCGATCACCGGCGGGTTGTTGGAGCAGGTGCGCACGGTCACCTGCATGTCGCGCGTGACCCAGCCCATGTGCACGAGCACGCCCTCCACGCGCCGCCATTCATGCACGCGGAAGGCGATGTTGTACTCGCCTTGCACCTGCGGGTTCAGCCAGCGGATGGTGCCGTCCACGGGGTTGATGGTGTAGGTGGCGCTGGTGCCGCCCGCCACCTGATTCGGGTACTGGTAGCCCGTGATGGGCGCGCAGCCCAGGCCCAGGCACACCACCGGCTCGAAGCTCAGGCTGTCGCCATCGAGGTCGTAGGCCACCGGATTGTGTATCCAGGGCCGGTTCAGGCAGGCGTCCTGGATGGGCTCCTTCAGGAAGCGCACCGAGCAATTGTTGCCGGCGAAGGCCGAGATCACCAGTTGGGTCTTCACGCAGAACGACTGCGAAACGGACTGCGGCACATTCACCACCCCGGCGTTCCGGTTCTGGTCATCGAACGAAAGGACGAAGGTCCCGGGGCCGGCGTAGGTGTGCAGCGCGGTGTACTCGCTTCGGCGCAGGTCGCGGCCCACATCGTCCACCGGCGTGGTGCGTTGGATGGTGGTGCTGGTGCCATCGCCCCAGTTCAACGTGAGCTCGGGCCGGTCGGCCGGGGCGGATAACTTGGTATGGGTGACGATGGTGGCCTGGTAGATGAGCCCCTGGCCGGTCCAGCACACGATGATCTCGCCAGCGCGGTTGTGCGTGCCCCATGCGGGCAGTGCCACCGGGGCCAGCAGCAGGAGCAAAAGGCGGTTTAGCCGCACCATCATGGGCAAAGGTCGTTCATCCAGCAGGGTGAAGACGACCGGTCCCCGCTGAATGTTGGCCGTTGGCGCACTCCGGAGCGCCTCGCGGCTCACGGCTATCTTCGGCCCCATGACCGAATTGGCCAAGGCCGCACGGCCTTCCGCGGCCCGCGACAGCCTGGTGATCCTGGATGACCTGGCCCAGCTGCGCCACCTGGATCTGGAGCGCGCCGACCGACAATACCTCACCGAGCAGCTGAAGAGCGACCCGGCATTGGCCGTCTGCGACATCAGCGGCCGCCTGGTGCTCGCCCACCTCACCGCCAAGGAGCACCGGCCCAAGCGCCTGGAGCAGGCCCGGCGCGCCGGCGACGCCATGGCTACCCGGCTCAACGCCGCCAAACGCAAGGAGGCGCAGCTCATCAGCCTGCAGGACGATGCCGACCTCTCGCTCGCGCTGGCCGAAGGCGCCGTGCTGGGAAGCTATCACTTCGGCAAGTACAAGACCGATGCGCAAGGGGCGCCCACCCTGGAGCGCATCGCCGTGGTTGCGAAAGAGGTATCGGCCGCGGCGGTGGATGAGCTCAACGACCTCTGCGAGGCCACCTGCCTGGCCCGCGACTTGGTGAACGAGCCCGTGAGCTTCCTCAACGCCAAGCAGCTGGCCGCCGAGATCCGCAACCTGAGCCGCAACAGCGGCTTCAAGCTGCAGGTGCTCGGCAAGGAGCAGATCGCCGCCCTGGGCATGGGCGGGCTCATGGCCGTGAACAAGGGCAGCGTCGATGAGCCCGTGTTCTGCATCCTGGAGTGGAAGCCGAAGGGCGCCGTGAACAAGCAGCCTGTATTGCTGGTGGGCAAAGGCGTGGTGTACGACACCGGTGGCCTCAGCCTGAAGCCCACGCCCAACAGCATGGACCAGATGAAGTGCGACATGGCGGGGGCCGCAGCCGTGGCCTGCGCCATCAGCGTGGCCGCCAAGCGGGAGCTGCCCCTTCATGTGGTGGGCCTCATCCCCGCCACCGACAACCGGCCCGGCGGCAATGCCTATGCGCCCGGCGACGTGCTCCGCATGCACAGCGGGCTCACCGTGGAAGTGCTCAACACCGATGCCGAAGGCCGGTTGATCCTGGCTGATGCGCTGAGCTATGGCGAGCAGTACAAGGCGGAGCTCGCCATCACCGTGGCCACGCTCACCGGAGCCGCCATGCGCGCCATCGGCACCTATGGGAGCGCCGTGATGGGCACCGCGCCCGATGCGGAGTTCGAGCGCCTCGCCCAGGCCGGCGATGCCACGCATGAGCGCGTGGCGCGGCTGCCCTTCTGGGAGGAGTACGGGGAGGAGATCAAGAGCGACGTGGCCGACATCAAGAACCTGGGCAGCGACCTCGCCGGCGCACAGACCGCCGGGAAATTCCTGGCCCGCTTCACCACGCGGCCCTTCATCCACATCGATATCGCGGGGCCGGCCTTCCTAACCCGGCGCGATGGCTACCGCACCAAGGGCGGCACCGGCGTGGGCGTACGGCTGCTCTACGCCTTCCTGAAGCAACGCGCGAAGGCATGAGCGAGCAGCGCCAACCCATCCGCATCGGCATCTCCTGCGGCGACCTCCACGGCGTGGGCATCGAAGTGGTGCTCAAATGCTTCGAGGACCCGCGCATGCTCGCCGATGCCACGCCCGTGCTCTATGCCAGCGCGAAGGCCGTCACCCATTACCGCAAGCTCCTGGGGCTCGACGATGTGCAGTTCCATGGCGTGCCCGATGCGCGCGAGGCCATCGCGCGCAAGCTCAACCTCGTGAGCGTGTGGGATGATGAGCTGCCGCTGGAGCCCGGCAAGCCATCGGGCACGCATGCGCAATACGCCATCAAGAGCCTTGAGGCGGCCGCGCAGGATCTGGCGGGCGGCAAGGTGGATGTGCTGGTAACGGCGCCCATCGACAAGAACACCATGCAGCAGGCGGGCTTCGCATATCCCGGCCACACCGAGTTCCTGCAGCACATGGCCGGCGGCGATGGCGAGGTGCTCATGATCCTGGTGGGCGAGGGGCTGCGCGTGGGCTGCGTCACAGGCCACATCCCGCTGAAGGATGTCGCTGCGGCGATCACCACCGAGCGCATCATCGCCAAGGCGAGGCTGCTTCACCAGAGCCTGCTGCGCGATTTCGGCGTGCTGGAGCCGCGCATCGCCGTGCTCGGCCTCAACCCGCATGCGGGCGATGGCGGGGCCTTGGGCAGCGAGGACAAGGAGCGCATCGCGCCGGCGGTGCGCAAGCTGAACGAGGAGGGCATCAGGGCCATGGGGCCCTACGCCGCCGACGGCTTCTTCGGCAATGGCAGCTACACCCACTTCGATGGCGTGCTGGCCATGTACCACGATCAGGGGCTCGCGCCGTTCAAGGCGCTGAGCTTCGGCCATGGCGTCAACTTCACCGCAGGCCTGCCCATCGTGCGCACCAGCCCCGACCACGGAACCGGGTACGACATCGCGGGCA
>CAZJTB010000184.1:0-5963 GCA_964548485.1 uncultured Chryseobacterium sp.
CAGGCCAAGGTGCTCGTGGGCTCGATCAAGATGGAGTTGAGCCAGTACGAAGGGCTGAGCCATCCCATCGCCAAGCTGTAACACCGCTGCGTTGATACGCTTCACCGCCGCCCCGGCCATGCGCCGGGGCGGCGCCGTTTCTTGGCCTTCGATGAAGCGATGGGTGAACGGCGGGCTCGCGCTGGTGGCTTTGGCCGCGATCGCGTACGTGCTCATCGGCGTGGACCTGCGGCCACGCGTGGAGTACGTGGAGGAGCCCCTCGCTGAGGACACCACCACGGTGCCGATGCCGCCGCCCATGGCCTTCGGGGTGCCCATGGAGGGCATGCTGCTGCGCGAAGGCCGTGTGAAGAACGGCGCCAGCTTCGGCGCGCTGCTCGGCGCCGAGGGCGTGCCGGCCTCGGTGATCGAGGCGCTGGTGGCCAGGGCACAAGGCCTCTTCGATGTCCGTAAGCTGAGAGCCGGGCATCCCTATGCCTTCATCGCGCCCGATACGGCGGGAAGCCGGCCATCGTACTTCATCTATGAGGCCGACCCCATCCAGTATGTCGTATTCCACCTGCTCGAAGGCAGCGAGTACGTCACCCTGGGCGAGCGGCCGGTGGTGTTCACCCAGCAGGCCATCGCCACCACGGTTACCGGCGCCTTGTACAACGACCTGGCAAAGGCGGGCGCCGACCCCATGCTGGCCGTGCTGCTCAGCGAGGTCTTCGCCTGGACCGTCGATTTCTACCGCATCCAGAAGGGCGACCGGTTCAGCGTGGTGTACGCCGAGCGGTCGGTGGAGGGCAAACGCGTCGGGGCGCCGAGCATCCTTGCCGCGCGCTACATCAGCGGCGATAAGGTGAAAGCCGCCTACCGCTTCGGCGATGAGAAGGGCGGGGCCTTCTTCGATGATGAGGGAAACAGCCTCCGCAAGGCGTTCCTCCAAGCCCCGCTCAGGTTCAGCCGCATCAGCTCGGGCTTCTCCTCGCGAAGGCTGCATCCGGTGCAGAAGGTGATGAAGGCGCACCTGGGCACCGACTACGCCGCGCCCTACGGCACGCCCATCCTCGCCGTGGGCGATGGCGTGGTGGAGCAGGCCGGGCGCACGGGGGGCAACGGCAACTTCGTGCGCATCCGGCACAACGGCGTGTACAGCACGCAATACCTGCACATGCAGCGGATCCTGGTGAAGCAGGGCCAGCGCGTGCAGCAGGGCGATGTGATCGGCGAGGTGGGCAGCACGGGCCTGGCCACCGGCCCGCATGTGTGCTTCCGCTTCTGGAAGAACGGCGCGCAGGTGGATCACCGCCGCGAGGAGTTCCCCAGCGCGGAGCCCATCGCCGCCGCGGACCGCTCGTCATTCAACGCGCTGCGCGACAGCCTCGGCCTGCGCCTGGACGAGGCCGAGCTCGCCCTGGCCCAGGGCCGCTTGGTCAATTTCTGAGCGCGGCCAGGCGCAGGATCTCGCTGTAAGTGTGCGTGCCGCCCGGCGTGCCGATGCAGTTTAGCAGGGCCTTCGCCAGCACATCGTGCGGCATGGGCTTGTACTTGGCGGGCAGCAGGGGTGCCAGGGCTTTCGCCACCACGATTCCGATGCGCTCCCCGGTGCGCTTCTCCTTCCGCGGGCCGGTGAGGATGGATGGATGGAAGAGGTGGAGCTCCGGGAGGCCCAGCGCCTTCAGCGCCTGCTCCATCTCGCCCTTCACCCGGTTGTAGAAGACCCGCGAATTCGCATCCGCCCCGATGGCGCTCACCACAGCGAATGCCGGCACGCCCTGCTCTTTGGCCCAGCGGGCCAGGCCCACCACCAGGTCCTTGTCCACGTGGATGAACCGGCGCTTGTCTCCGCCCACGTTGCGGATGGTGGTGCCCAGGCAGCAGATCACGGCGTCCACCGGCTCCGAGCGGAGGCCGGAAAGCAGATTGCCATCGGAGCCCACCCATTCCGTGCGGCCGGAAGGCAGCGCGGGCAACGACCTGCGCACCAAAGCAACCGTACCGCCCACCTCGGAGGACACCGAGGCCAATCGCAGCACCTCGCCCCCCACGAGCCCCGTGCAGCCAGCGATGAGGATGCGCTTCATGCCGTAAAGATGCTCACCACGCTACCCATGGGGATAACGGAGCCTGTCCATGGGCTTGACAAGCCCCGTCGATCACCAGTCCCCATCGGTCGAAAACGGGGAACCGCTGAAGGTCCTGCCCGTTCACAGGCCAGAACCGCAACGAACCACCTACCAGATGGAGACGAAGCACCGCACCCTCATCCAAGCAGCCGTCCTGTTGATCCTGCTCGTATGCGTGGCGGCCAGCAATGGCAGCCCCAGCAAGCAGGAGAAGGCCACCGCCGCTGTGGCCGCCCAAGAGTGAACCACATTCCATACACCATACGCTTGAAGCCGTGCCCCGTAAGGCGCGGCTTCGGCGTGTTCAGCGTAGCTGCTTCAGGAACACGTAGCCGCCTTGGGTGGCGCCCCATACCTGCACGCCGTCCGCGTTGTAGCCGCGGTCCCAGCTGATCATGCGGTCGCTGCGCAAGGTGACCTCGCTCGTGGCATAAACCGCCCCGTTCCGGCTGTTGGGGCAGTCGCGCCCCTGGGTGCTTCCGCTGTACACGCTGCCGCGCCGGTGCAGGGTGATGGCGCAGCCCTCCATCACATCAATGGAATCCGGGTGCAGCTGTGCCAGTAGCATGAAGTCCTTGTAGGCGCCGAAGTAGCGCTCGCCATGGCGAATGGTGTGGATCTCGCTGCGGAAGGTGCTGTCGTTCACCTGGGTGAGCCTGTAAACGCGCTGGCGATAGGGCTTGGCCTTGGTCTCGGCCGCGGCCTGCTCCACATAGAGCCAAGCGCCATCCTTGCGCTTCGGCCAGATGCGCACCATCTCCAGCTCGATGTTGAAGTAGCTCGAATCGGCAGCGGACTGCTCGGCGCTGGTGTAAGAACCCTCCATGGCCATGGCGAGGGCCTCGAGCGTACGGGTGCGTTGAGCGTGAGACCAGCATGGCAGCACGAGGAGCGCGAGAAGAATGCAGCGCATGGTGCGGGCAAGGTAGCCTCTGCTTCCTCTCGCATCCCGTTGTCCCTTGGATCCGTGCTCAGGATCCAATGGCTTCAAAAAGCCCATTCCACGGAAGGACAGTCAGGTTGTTCGACCGCTCCTGCCGAGCATCACCGGCGTGGATGAGCATGCCGCTGGTTCCCCCGCTGAGCTTGGTCCAGTGATTCAGGCCTGCGAAGAATTCCGCCTGGATGGTGCGGCCGGATTTGATCTCTATGGGGGTGATCCTGCCTGCTTCTTCGATCAAGAGGTCCACCTCATGGCCTTTCTGGTCGCGCCAGAACCAGGCCTGGGCGTGGCGACCTTGATGTCCAAGTCGCTTGAGCAGTTCCACCGTGATCAGGTTCTCGAACAGCGGTCCGCGCATGGGGTGCAGCACCAGCTGATCCCGCTCGGTGATGCCCAGCAGGGCACAAGCGAGGCCGGTATCGAGGAACAGGAGCTTGGGCGTCTTCACCACGCGCTTGCTGAAATTGACATGATAGGGCCGCAGGAGCTGCACGATGAAACAGCTCTCCAAGATGCCAATCCAACTCGCGATCGTCTTGCTGTCCACACCCGCCTCGATGGCGATGTTGCTCATGTTCAGCAGCTGTCCGGTGCGACCGGCGCAGAGCCGCAGGAAGCGCTCGAAGGCGAACAGGTCCGCGATGTTCTTGATCTGGCGCACGTCGCGCTCCACATACGTGCGGATGTAGTTGCCGAACCAGTTGGTGCGACTGCCATGTCCTTGGTGCACGGCGGGATAGCCACCCTTGAGCATCCAGTCGTCGGCATCGTGTACCGCGCCGGAAGTGAGCTCGTTCAGGGTGAAGGGCATTAGGTTCAAGTAGGCAATGCGGCCAGCAAGGCTCTGCGAGATGTTCTCTTGCAGCAGAAAGTGGTTCGAGCCCGTGAGGATGTACCGACCGCGCTCCGGGCTTTCATCCAGGATCTGTTGGAGGTAGGCGAAGAGCGAAGGCACACGTTGAGCCTCATCGAACACCGCCCCCGCCGGGTATTGGGACAGGAAGCTGCGTGTGTCCGCTATCGCGAAGGCGCGCACGTCCGGGTTCTCCAGGCTCACGTACGGTTTGTCCGCGAAGACCGTTCGCACCAGGGTTGTCTTGCCGGACTGTCGTGGCCCTACCACAGCAACTGCCTTGAATTCAGCCGCCAGGGTGCGTAAAGTGGTCTCGGCTTCTCGCTGGATCATGCCCAAAAGTACAATTTCGGAATCGGATTCCGAAACTGTACCATCCTGCGCAAATATTCTGATTATCTGCCCGTTAGAGGCTATCTGCGAGGAAGCGCTACACCGTCTCCGCCTCCACCCACATCCCGTGCTCCTTGATCAGCGCGATCAATTCGTCCACGGCCTGGGCGCTGGGCACGTTGCGCTTCACCACCTCCTTCTCGCGGTAGAGGGTGATCACGCCCGGCCCCGTGCCCACGTAGCCGAAGTCGGCGTCGGCCATCTCACCGGGACCGTTCACGATGCAGCCCATGATGCCGATCTTGACTCCTTTGAGGTGGCTGGTCCGTGCGCGAATCTTCGCCGTGGTCTCCTGCAAGTCGAAGAGCGTGCGGCCGCAGCTGGGGCAGCTGATGTACTCGGTCTTGCTGGTGCGCGTGCGGGTGGCCTGCAGGATGCCGAAGGCCGTGCGGCACACCAGGTCCTCGCGTCCGCCTTGCTCGTCGGCGATGAAGACCCCATCGCCCAGGCCATCGATCAATAGCGGGCCCATATCGGTGCTGCTGTGCAGGACGAGCGCATCGTTGGAGATGCCGCCGTAGGCCCGGCCGATGATCACCGGTACCGGGCACTCCTGCGCCAGCAGCTCGAAGAAGAGGCGGCGCTGCTCGGCCATGCCGTGCGCGTTGTACGTGTCGATCAGCAATACCGCTGAGGCATCTTCTTTCAGCTTGGCGATGAAGGGCCCATCGAGCTCGGGCAGCGTAGCGTAAACGAAGTTCAACTGCGGATGCCGTTCAGCTCCGCTGAGGTATTCCTTCTTGTTGATGAAGGGATAGTGTCGCTCCCTGTGCTTCTCCTTCATCCAAGTGGCGTGCTCCTGCACGATGCCGAGCGTACCCGGTATCTCGAAGTCGATGGTGTTCTTGCCGATGAAGGCGAAGTCGCAGGCCTGATCGGTGATGTTCCACTTGTCCAGCGGCACGCTGTAGCGGTAGCCCCAGGCGAAGAGCGTGGCGGGGGTGATTTCTTTTCGGCCACTGAGGTCGGCCATCACCACGGGCACATGCCGCGCGCCGATGTTGAGCACCTCGCGGCTGTGGCGACGCTGGTGGCTGAAGGGGTCCACCGGCACCTGCGCCACTTCCGGGATGGGCACGTGGTTGCGGCGATCGTTGTAGCGGTCCACGAGCGCGCGCGCCACCGGGATCTCGAACTCGGGGTCCTCGGTGAGGCTCACGCGCACGGTATCGCCGATGCCGTCCTCCAGCAGGGCGCCGATGCCCGCCGCGCTCTTGATGCGGCCGTCCTCGCCATCGCCGGCCTCGGTCACGCCCAGGTGCAGCGGGTAGTCCCAGCCTTCGGCCATCATGCGATGAACGAGCAAGCGGTAGGCCTGCACCATCACCTGCACGTTGCTGGCCTTCATGCTCAGCACGATCTCGTGGTAGTTCTCGTCGCGGCAGATGCGCAAAAACTCGAAGGCGCTCTCCACCATGCCCTCGGGCGTGTCGCCGTAGCGGTTCAGGATGCGGTCGCTGAGGCTGCCGTGGTTGGTGCCGATGCGCATGGCCGTGCCGTGCTCTTTGCAGATGCGCACCAGCGGGGTGAAGCGCTCGCGGATGCGTTCCAGCTCGGCCTCATACTCGGCATCGGTGTACTCGCGCACATCGAACTTCTTCTTGTCGGCGTAGTTGCCGGGGTTCACGCGCACCTTCTCCACGATGCGGGCGGCCACCTCGGC
>CAZJTB010000185.1:0-5955 GCA_964548485.1 uncultured Chryseobacterium sp.
CGCCGAAATCCCACAGCCAGTTCTGCGCGCCGATGCTCTGATTGGTGAAGGTCTGCGTGAGGCCCTGGCACGCCTGCACCGGTGTCTGCGCCGCGATAACCGCCTGCACATTGGCATCGCAGAGCACCACGCGGAACATGAAATCGCGGCGCGCGGTGTTCAGCAGCACGCCGTTGCGGTACTCTTCGATGCAGATGCCCACCGTGAAGGTGCCCAGCACCGTGGGGTGCACGGTGAGGATGCCCGTGACCGGATCGATCGCAATGGGCGGCACGGAATTGATCGGATTGGCACCCGAATACCCTGCGGCATAGGTCACCGGCTGATAGGGCGGTGGGTCCGCCATTGGCGCAGGATTCACGGCATCCGCGCCCTGGAATGGTGCGCATATGGAATACACTAACTGGTCGCCATCGGGATCCACCCCGCTCTGGTCGAAGACCATATCGCGGTCCTTGCACAGCGCGATGGCGGGAAGATCGCTGAACTGCGCGGAGCTGTTCGATGCGTTCGGCGGGCCGGGAATGCTCACTGTGCAGGTAAGGCCCTGCTGGCCGTTGAGGTTCACCATGGCCGGTGTGCGGCAGCAGCGCTGGTAGCTGACAACGTAGCCTCCAGCCACCGGAGGCAGCGTGAAGACATGGATATAGGTCATGGTGCGCACGCAGAGCGTGGGCGGCGCGGTGAGGCAGGGATCGTTGAGCACCACGGGCACCACCGTCTCGCCGATGGCCTGATCGACGAAGGCATTCTCCACAAGCACGCCATTGGCACGATAGGCCGCTATCTGCGCCTGCGCATCGAAACCCGTGTTGTTGGTGTTGTCGGGGCCGCAATCCCTGTAGAGCCGGAGCGTGACCCGGTACTGATTCCCGCCGAGGTGCTGGTAGAACATCTCGCCCCCGATGATGTGGGTGGCATGAACCAGGCACACCGCACCCAGCATCAGCACGAGGAATGCGATGGCACGGAGCGGGTTCATCTTGCGCTGAAGGTTCACCTGAGGATGGTCACATGCCCTGAATGCTCCGTCCCTTCATCCAGCCTGAGCACGTAAAAATAGGTGCCATCGGGCAGGTCGGCGCCCGACCACTCATTCTTGTAGTTCCGGGCCTGGTACACCTTGTTTCCCCAGCGGCTGTACACGATGAAATCGTTGTGGTAGTACTGGATGTTCGCGATCACGAACCGGTCATTCGTGCCATCGCCATTCGGGCTGAAAACATTCGGGATCGCAATGGGTTCGCCGAGCACGGTCACCGAAAGGATGAGCGTATCAGAGCAGCCGAATGCATTGGAAACCACCAGGCCCACCGTATGATCGCCCGGCCAATCAGCCACCCAGGTTGCACTAGGGGCCGAACCGGCGATGGGCGCGCCGTCCACAGACCATGCCCATCCAGCTATGGAGCCGCCACCTGGATTGCTCGCATCGGTGAAGGCCAGGCTCGTCCCCAGGGGCACATTTCCATCCGGAGCGATCACGAACACGGCTTCAGGCTGAGGATGCTGGATCACTTCAGCGGCATGAACCCCGGTGCATCCGTTCTCCGAAACCGTGAGCGTGACCGCATGGGTTCCTGGTCCGGGGAAAGCAACGGCAACGCTGCCTTCAGTGCTGCTGGGCGGCAAGGCTGCTGCGCCGAAGGACCACAGCAGGGAGGCACCGGAGCCGAATCCGCCAAGCGCTTCGAACAGCACGACCGGGGATCCGCACGATGGAGATGGCACACTGAAATCGGGGGTTGGCGGCAGGTACGCATCGAAGACCGCCGTGGCCGTATCGGCGCACGTGGTGCCCGGATTCGCCACCAGCGTCACCGAATAGGTGCCCTGGGCCGGGAAGGTGAACACCGGCGATTGCAAGGCGCTCACATCGGTATCCGTGCCGGGCACGCCGAAATCCCAGTGCCAAGCGCTTGCACCCACCGAAGCGTTGCCGAAGGCGATGGTCAGGTCATCACAGCGCTCGGCGGGCGGTTGTGGTGCGATCGCGGCGGTTACCGTCGCATCGCAGGGCACCACTTTGAAGAGGAAATCGCGGCGCGTCTCCGTGAGCAGCACCCCACCGCGGAACTCACGCACCATCACGCCAATTGTGAAGTTGCCTTGCAATGTGGGGGTCAGGCTGAGGATACCGCTGACCGCATCAATGGCGATGGCGGGATCCGAATCGATGGGATAGGCCTCGGAATAGCCCGTGCCCCATGCAATGGGCGAGTAAGGCGGGGGAGCCGGAGGAGCCGGCTGGGGCACGGCGAAGCTGGCGCCATTGAACGGCGTAGTGAGGGCATACACGAGCGAATCGCCATCAGGATCCGTGGCGCCATGATCGAAGACCAGCGGCGCACCCAGGCATAAGGCAACGGGCGGAAGGGCGTTGAACCGGGCAGCGCTGTTCGCGGCAAGCGCATCGCCGGGTATCCGCGTGGTAACAGTCAGTCCGGCATCGCCGGGATTCAACAGGTTGCTGATGATGCTGGTGCGGCAGCAGCGCTGATAGGCCAGCACATAGCCATTGGGCGATGGGGGCAGGAAAAAGACCCCGGTGTAGGAGGTGGCCTCCACGCAGATGTTCGGCGGTAGCGTTAGGCAGGGCGAATCGAGCACCACGGGCACCTGTTGCCCTCCCGGGAAGGTGAGCAGCTGCGATTGCACCAGTCCGTAGGAGACACCATCGAACACCCCGATGGAGGCCTGCGCGTCGAACGCCGCCCCGGAGCAGTCGCGATAGAGCTTCAGGGTCACCTGATACTGACCACCGCCCAGATGGTCGTAGTAAAGCTCGCCCCCGATGATGTGCGTGGCGCGCGCTTGATGCACCAGCATGGCCAGGGGAAGGAGCGCAAGCCTGTTTATTCGCATGTATCATCGACCCTTATGGCCCGTGCGGGGTTGCCTGAGGGTTCCGGTCCAAATTAGGCGACTCCGGCCATGGCCCGCTCCCATTCCTCGCGCGGAATGACCACGTATGCCCCGTTGGCGCAGCTGAGCATGTCCATGATCCTCAACTGCTCAGGATAAGCGACGGCTTCAACCTCGTGCTTCACCAGGCGGCTGCCTATCCGCTGGAGCTCGATGAACCGCCGGGGCCCTTCAATCAAGAATAGGCTGCTGCCCCCCACCATGCGGCGGTATGCCGGATAGGCCCATCCGGCCGGATTACCTTCCCGCGCGCTCATGGCATTCCTGGAAACCGTCGCACGCGAGCTGCTCGATCGTCATCGCAGGCTGGATGAGGTGGCGGTGGTGCTGCCGAGCCATCGGGCGGGTGTGCATCTGCGAAAGTACCTGGCCCAGGCTTCCGGCGCGCCCATCTGGAGTCCCGCGCTCTTCGAGCCCAGCGGCTTCCTGGCGCAGATCGCCGGTTGGCGGCTGCTCGATTCCGTTGAGGCGCTGCTCCAGCTGCATCGCTGCCATGCGGAGCAGATGGGGAACCAAGCCGACTCGCTCGACGAGTTCCTGAGTTGGGGCCCCACGACGCTGCGCGACTTCAGCGAGATCGATTCGCATCTCCTCGATCTGGATGCGCTGTACCGGGACCTGCGCGCGTACCATGAGATCGAGGCCTGGAGCTTCCGCATCGCGGATGACCTCTCACGAGCGCAACTGGAGGAGGTGGAGCGCTGGAGGCACATGGGCGGCCTTCATCGCTTGTTCGGCGCTTGGTGCGACCAGGCGCGCGCCGGCACCCAAGGAGCCATTGCCCGCAAGGCTGCGAGCGAGACCCGGCCGTCGAACTGGTCAGCGCCATGGAGCACGGTGTGGTTCGTGGGCCTCAACGCGTTGGACCCGGCATTGAGCGCCGTGGCCTCGGCCTTGTCGGCGAAAGGCATGGCCCAATTCGCCTGGGATGCCGACCGGCACTACCTCGATGACCAGCGGCACGAAGCCGGCCGCTTCCTGCGCCGGTCCATCCAGCAGCTCGGGCCTGGCTTGGTTCCAGCCCAGGATGCCATCGCCTCATCCGAGCACCTTGTGGAATCCATCGCAGTGCCCGACCGCGCCGCCATGGTGCGGCATGCCGCGAGCTGGGTGCTCGACCTTGCGCCAGTCGAGCGCGATGAGGCAGCAATCGTGCTTGCCGACGAATCGTTGGCCATGCCGCTGTTGGAGGCGATGCCCGCCGAGGCAGGCCATGTGAACGTGACCATGGGCCTGCCCCTATCGGCGCTGCCAGCCTTCAGCCTCGACCAAGCCTTTGTTCGGCTCCTGGAGAACGCCGCTGCCGCAGGCGCATTCGATGGCAGCGCGCTGCGCGACCTGCTCGCGCACCCCATGCTGCATGAGGGTGAAGCCACGCGCAAGCTGATTTCCCGGTTGCCCGGGGCTTCCATCACCAGCGAGATGCTCAACGATGCCGCACGTGACTCAGGATCGGATCGCCTGGAAGAGCTCTCCGCAGCCTTCGTTGATCTGCCCCCCTCAGGAACCTGGCCGCAGCGTTTGCAGGTGCTGCACAGCTGGGCGATGCGCAAAGCCGGGCAAGACCCGCTGGCCCGGGCGCAATTGCACGAGCTGGCCCGGGCGACCCAGCAGCTCAGCCGGCACCTCACCGGGTTCCCGGTCATCGATGGGGCATCGAAGGGCTATGGAGTGATACGCGACCGGATCTGCCGACAGCTCCGATTGCCGCTTGGCGGCGAGCCCTTGCAAGGCCTTCAGGTGATGGGAATGCTCGAGACCCGTGCGCTCGATCATCGCCATGTGTTGGTGCTCGGCGCCGAAGAAGGGGTCTTGATCGGAGGTGAGGCTCCGCAAAGCTGGATTCCGCAACCGATCCGCAAGCGTTGGGGACTGCCCATGGCGGGCGATGCCGATGCGATCACCAGCTACCATGTGCACCGCTTGCTGCATGGTGCCCGAAGCATCACGCTGGTGCATGTCACCAACGAGCAGTCCAACGGGCCTTCCCGCTTCGTGCCCCAATGGCGGCATGCGTTCAGGGGCAATCAGCGCGCAAGCCTGAAGGAGCGCGTGAAAAGAGCACCGGTAGCACTCCATACGGTCAGGCGCGTGGAAGTAGCCAAGACCCCGCTGGTGATGGAGAAGCTGCGCGCAATCACCGCCAAGGGCTTCTCTCCCACCCTGCTCGGCCGCTGGTTGAACTGCCCACTGGACTTCCATGCCCGTTACATCCTGGGCCTTGAGGATGAGCCTGAGCCGGATGGTATCCTCGCGAATAACACGCTGGGCAGCGCCATCCACGGTGTGCTCGAGAGCCTCCTCAGGCCCATGATCGGCAAGCAGCTGCTTCCCGGCGAGCTGTCTGCGGCCGCCCGATCGGTACAAGGGCAATTGGTGGATCGCATCGCAGCGGAAGGTCACGCCCGTGCCACGCTGGAGACCGGGCACAACCGGCTCCTCATCGAAATGGCCTCCCATGCTGTGGCGCGTTACCTCAACGCGGAGGTGGATCGCTGCACGATGCAGCCGACCACGGTCGAGCATATTGAACTGCCTGTCCGGTGCGATTTGGGCGGCGGCCTGAGCCTGAAAGGTGTCATCGACCGCATCGACCGCCGCGATGGCATCCTCCATGTGCTCGACATCAAGACCGGAAAGGTCGATACCAACCATCTCAGCATCAAAGCGGAAGCATCACGGATCCTGGAAAGCGGGCAGCACCAGGCCTTGCAACTGATCTGCTATGCCATCCTGGCCTTCAAGAATTTCCCCAAGGAGCAAGCACTGAAGGCCGGTCTCATCCCCTTGCGCTGGTCATCGCACAAGGATGCGGCATGGCTTAAGATCGGCAACGACGTGGTCATCCATCGCAGCGCGCTCCCTGAACTCGAAGCACTGGTCCAACCGATTGCGCAGGGTATCCTGGATCCGGCCGTGCCATTCATGCACGATTCGCGCGCCAAGTACTGCCTGGCCTGCTTGGACTGAAAGCGGAAGGGGCCGTCTCGCAACCGCGAGGCGGCCTCTCTGTTTTCTGATGGTCGGCGG
>CAZJTB010000186.1:0-5903 GCA_964548485.1 uncultured Chryseobacterium sp.
AGCCAGCTCAACTACGTGGTGGCGCGCGGGGTGGTCGCCGATGCGAGCGATGAGCCCGTGAAGGCCCGCATCCTGCTCACCGATGAGTTCGGCGAGGAGGTGGTGGGCGTGTTCAACACGAACGAGCGGACCGGCCGGTACATCATGGTGCTGAGCCCTGGCCAGAAATACAACTTGAGCGTGGAAGCGCCCGGTCATGCGGTGCTCCGCCGCGAGCTGGTGGCGAAGGCCACGGATCATGATGGCCGCGAGATGGCGCTTGACATCCAATTGCAGCGCGATGCCTCTGCTCAGCGCATGAAGTAGCATGAATGGGGCGCGAGCGAGGGCAACGGTATGCGGGCTGCTGGCGGCGATAACGCTCACGGCCCAGGACGCCCAGTTCTCGCAGTTCTACGCGCTGCCCACCTACGTGAGCCCCGCGTTCGCCGGAACAGGATTGCAGACGCGCTTCGGCCTTGCGGTGCGCGATCAATGGCCTGCATTCCCCGGGGCCTTCATCAGCAGCAACTTCGCCATCGACCACTACATGCCGGGCGTGAACAGCGGCGTGGGGCTGCTGGTTTCGCACGACAAGGCCGGGAGCGGAGCGCTGCGCTACAGCAGCATCACCGGGCAGTATGCCTATGAGATCGAGCTGAAGCGGAAGGTGTTCCTGCGGCCCGCGCTGCAGATCGGCTGGGCCAACCATGCCGTGGACTACTCGAAGCTCGTCTTCGGTGATCAGCTGGCGCGAGGCGGCAGTGTGGGCACTTACGAGTACCTGAACGGGACCAGCATCAACTACGCCGATTTCGGGGGCGGCCTGCTGTTCTTCACGCCGAAGTACTGGGCGGGCGTGGCGTTCCATCACCTGAACCGCCCCAACCAATCGCTGCTCGGCAACGAGGCGCGCATGCCCATCAAGTTCAGCATGCACGGTGGCTGGCGAACCACCTTCCGCACGCCGGTGATCCGCGAGCATCCGCAGAGCCTGGTGCTGGCCTTCAACTACAAGGCGCAGGAGAAGTATGACCAGCTGGATGTGGGCGGCTACTTCGAGCGCAATCCCTTTTATGCGGGTCTTTGGTACCGGGGCATCCCCTTGCTGAAGCGGTACGCGCCGGGCTTTTCGAACCGCGATGCGCTGGTGGTGCTCGCCGGCGTCATCGTGCATGATCTGCGCATCGGCTACAGTTACGACCTCACGCTTTCGCGCCTGGCCGGGCAGAGCGGCGGCGCGCACGAGATCACCCTCGGCTACGAGGTGGCCTCGCGCAGCAAGAAGCGGAGCATGAGCAGGCGCCGTGTGGTGCCTTGTGCGAAGTTCTAGTTGTTGAATAGTTGGGAGATGAAGGTTGGATTCTGTTGGGAGGCAACAAGCAACATCCATCAATCAACATCCAACACCCAACACCCAACATCCAACCCTCAACATTCAACCAGCTCTTTCGGATAGCTCCAGCCAACGGTCGGTCATCCGATCCAGTTCCTTGATGGCCTTCTCCAGCTCGATGCTGTGCTCCATCATCTTGTGGTGGTCCGTGCCGCCCGCGGCCATGATGGCGAGCAGTTCCTCCTTGCGCGCCTCCAGCCTGGGCATCTCCTTGTCGATACGCTGCAGCTCGAGCTTCTCGGCATAGGTGAGCTTCCGCTTCGCTCCCTCATCCTTCCTGGTTTCCACGGCTTCTTTCGGCTCTTTCGCCGGTCTTGCGCGCGCGGCTTCCGCCTTCTGCATCTCCCGCAGCTCGGTGTAGCTGCCCACCCATTCCTTGATAACGCCGTTTCCCTGGAACACGAGCAGCTTCGTGCACAGCTTGTCCATGAAGAAGCGGTCGTGGCTCACGATGAGCTGACAGGCATCGAGATCCAGAAGGAAATCCTCCAGCGCATTGAGCGTGGGGATGTCGAGGTCGTTGGTGGGCTCGTCGAGGATGAGGACGTTCGGGTTCTTCATCAGCACCGTGCACAGGTAGAGCCGCCTGCGCTCGCCGCCGCTGAGGGTGCTGATCTGCTGGTACTGCTGTTCCTTGTCGAAGAGGAAGCGCTCCAGCAGCTGCGAGGCGCTGAGGGTCTTGCCCTTGTTCAGCGGGATCACCTCCGCGATCTCGCGCACGGCCTCGATGATGCGCTGCTCCTCCTTGAAGGGCGGCATCAGTTGCCCGAAGGTGCCCAGGATCACGGTATCGCCGATGCTCACGGTGCCCTGATCGGGCTTCAGGCGGCCCACGAGCAGCTCGATGAAGGTGCTCTTGCCGATGCCATTGGGGCCCACGATGCCGATGCGGTCGCCACGCTTGAGCGAGTAGCTGAAGTGCGCCACGATGGGCTTGTAGCTCTCGGGCTTCTCCGGGCTGCCGAAGGCCTTCGTGAGGTTGCGCGCCTCGATCACCTTGCCGCCCAGCCGGTCGGTCTTCACCTCCAGCTTCACCTCGTCGCGGTCGAAGCGGCGCGTGGCCTCAGCCTTGATCTCCTCGAACTTGTCGAGCCGGCTCTTGCTCTTGGTGCCGCGCGCGCGGGGCATCTTCCGCACCCATTCCAGCTCGCGCTTCATGAGCCCGCGCAGGTGCTGCTGGGTGGCTTCGCGCACCTCGTCGGCCAGGGCCTTCTTCTCGAGGTACCAAGTGTAGTTGCCCTTGTAGCGCGTGAACTTCCCGAACTCCATCTCGATGATCTCGTCGCAGACGTTGTCGAGGAAGTAACGGTCGTGCGTCACTAGGAGCAGGGTCATGCCAGGGGTGTTCAGCTCCTCCTCGAGCTGCTCGATCATGTTCAGGTCGAGGTGGTTGGTGGGCTCGTCGAGGATGAGGACATCGGGCGTGTCGATGAGCACCTTGGCCATGGCGAGGCGCTTCTGCTGCCCGCCGCTCAGCGTGTTCACCGGCTGCTCCAGGTCGCGCAGGCCGAAGCGGTGCGCCAGGGCTTTCACGCGGGCCTCGTGGTCCCAGGCCTTCAGCTCCTCCATGCGGTCGATGGCGCGCTGCATCAGCTTCGCATCGGCATGCTGGGCCAGCGCGTGCTCGTAGGCCTTGATGGCCGCGCTCACGGGGTCGTCGCGGTCCAGCATCTCGTCCACCACGCTGCGGGTGCTGGTCATACTCACGTTCTGGTCCAGGTAGCCCACGCGGATGCCCTTGTTGAAGGTGACGCTGCCTTCGTCGGGCTTCTCCACGCCGGCGATGCACTTCAGCAGGGTGCTCTTGCCGGTGCCGTTGCGCGCCACGATGGCGGTCTTCTGCCCCTTCTCCAGGCCGAAGCTCACATCGGTGAAGAGCTGGCGCGGGCCGTAGCGCTTGGCGAGTTTCTCTACGGAGAGGACGTTCATGGGCGTGGTTGCCGCGTGCAGGGGCGCGAAGGTCGGTTGTGGGGCGCAGCTCCACCTCGGTCGGGTGCAGCGCCGTCCAATCCTGCCGGCATTCAGGCTGAGGCGGAGCGCCGCTTGCGCGGGAGGAGCACGAGGTAGTACCAGCCCACCAGTGCAAGGCCCAGCACGAAGAAGGGCGCCGCGAGCATGCGGTGCGCATCGGCGAACCAGAACTCGGTGATCATCCAGATGCCATTGGCGGTGATCCAGCGGACCACGGCAGCCGCATGCAGGAATTCGCCCACTTCGTGCCGCAGGCGCCAGGCGATCCAAACGGCCCAGAGCAGCGTGGGCACGAAGAGCGCCAGCCCGAGCGGCTTCCAGAGCAGCACCCAGCAGAGGTCCTTCAGCAGCCAGAGCACGATGTGGAAGTTCTCCGTGGCGCGGAGGGAGGGAATCATGGCCGGTTCGTTTCGCGCAAAGATGGATCCGTCGAACTTTCACCACCTTCGCCGCCGGACCCGTTAGATTGAGGTCGCATGCAGGTGAAGCGGTTCGCAGCGCGGTTGATACTCCTTTTCCCATTGGCCTTGGAGGCGGGTGCCTGCGACGCCTTCCACATCCGGCTACATGGCTTGGTTACCGAGTACTTCTCAGGCGATGGCATGAAGGGCGTGCAGGTGCGCCTGGTGAAGGACAGCGTGGAGCGCGAGACGGTCTTCACCAATGGGAAGGGCGCCTACGAGATCTTCCTGGAGCGCGGCTACGAGTACCAGGTGTGGTACTACCGCGAGGACCTGGTGCCCAAGTATATCCGCATCGACGCGCGGCAGATCCCGCTCTTCCCCGACGTACCGTTCTATGAGATGGACGTGCAGATGACCCTCTTCGCACTCATCGCGGGATTCGATTTCAGCATCTTCGACGAAGCGGTGGCGCTCGCGAGCTACAAGCACAGCGTGCGCAACCTGAGCTGGGACATCGAGTGGACCGAGGCGCGCCAGGCCGCGATCGCCCGGGTGATGGTGCTCTATGAGCGCGCCGTCGCCGACCTGAAGAAGCAGGCGCTGGCGGATAAGCGCAAGGGCCAGCGGAAGAAGCGCAAGCGCGTTTACTTCTGACCGCGGAGGGCCGAGACCAGCTTGATGCACTGCACGGCCTCCTTCACGTCGTGCACGCGCAGGATGGAGGCGCCGCGCAGCAGGGCGATGGCGTTGAGCGCGGTGGTGCCATTCAGAGCCTCGGCCGGCGTGGTGCCCAGCACCTCGTTTATCATGCGCTTGCGCGAAAGTCCCACGAGCACCGGCGCGCCCAATGCGCCGATGCGCTCAAGCCCGTCGAGCAGGGCGTAGTTGTGGGCGGTGGTCTTGCCGAATCCGAAGCCGGGGTCGAGCACCGCATCGGCGATGCCCGCGGCACGCGCCGCATGCAGCCGCTGGCTGAGGAAGAGGGTGACTTCCGCGACGGCATCGTGGTAATGCGGCGCCTGCTGCATGGTGCGCGGCGTGCCCTGCATGTGCATGGCGATGTAGGGCCCCCCCAGTCGCGCTACGGTGGGCAGCATCGCCTCGTCCAGCAAGCCCGCGCCGATGTCGTTCACGAGGCCCGCGCCGGCCTGCACCGCCCGTTCGGCCACGACGGCCCGCCAGGTATCGATGCTCAGCAGCGCCTCGGGGAAGCGCGCATGGATGGCCTCCACCACGGGCAGCACGCGGCGCAGCTCTTCATCCGGCTGCACCGCTTCGGCGCCGGGCCGCGAGCTGGCGCCGCCGATGTCGAGGATGGAGGCGCCATCCTCCAGCATGCGCTCGGCCAGGCTGAGCGCGGCATCCGTTCCGGCGCGGCTGGGGGCATGGAACGAATCGGGCGTGGCGTTGATGATGCCCATCACCGCAGGCAGGGGCACGGCAACCAGGCGGTCCTTCACCCGCCAGGCGGCATGTTCATGCGCGCTACTTTCGCCCGCCATCAGGGCCGCAAGATCGCTTCGCGCATGGATCGCACGCTGCAGCAGTACGACGCCGTCATCAACGAGTGCCACGACCTGTTCCTGAAGAAGGCGCAGGACTACGGCACAGCCTGGCGCATCCTGCGGGTGCCGTCGCTCACCGACCAGATCCTCATCAAGGCGCAGCGGATCAGGACGCTCCAGGAGGTTGGCGAGAGCAAGGTGGGCGAGGGCATCCGCCCCGAGCTCGTCGGCATCATCAACTATGCTGCCATGGCCCTGGTGCAGCTGGAGCTGGGCGTGGTGGACGCACCCGACCTGGACGCGGGCCAGGCCGCGGAGCGCGTGCTGAGCGAGCAACGCAGGGCGCGCGATCTGATGACGCGCAAGAACCACGACTACGGCGAGGCCTGGCGCAGCATGCGCGTGAGTTCGCTGGTCGATCTCATCCTCATGAAGCTGCTACGGATCAAGAGCATCGAGGACAACCAAGGCAGCACCCTGGTGAGCGAGGGCATCGATGCAAACTTCCTCGATATCATCAACTACGCCGTCTTCGCCATGATCCAGCTGGACGAGGCGAAGGCTTAGAAGCGGTCTCAAAATTCCTTTCGGAGAGCGAGCCGGAGGATTTTCGCGGCCAGACGAGGCGCGAGACCCGCGCAGAGCTGG
>CAZJTB010000187.1:0-5899 GCA_964548485.1 uncultured Chryseobacterium sp.
CAGCCTTCTCCGCAGCTATCCCTTCCAGCGTGTCGCCCAGGAATTGCATGTGGTCCCAGCCGATGTTGGTGATCACGCTCACTTCGGGCGTCACCACATTGGTGCTGTCCAGGCGGCCGCCCATGCCGGTTTCGATCACCGCGATATCCACCTGCCGGTCACGGAACCACCAGAGCGCGAAGGCCACGCCCCACTCGAAGAACGAAGGATCGATCGGCTCGAATGCAGAACGGTGCTCCTCCACGAAGCGTGTCACCGCTTCTTCGGTCACCATGGCTCCATTGATCCGGAAGCGCTCGCGGAAGTCCTTCAGGTGCGGTGATGTGTGAAGGCCCACGTTATATCCTGCTTCCTGCAAAGCGCTTGCGATGAGCGATGAGGTGCTGCCCTTGCCGTTGGTGCCGGCGATGTGCACGCACTTCAGCCCGAGCTCCGGATGACCGAGCGCTTCCATGAGCGCATGCGTATTGCTGAGATCGGCCTTGTACGCCGCCGCGCCGATGCGCTGGAACATGGGCAGCCGCGCGTAGAGGTACGCGAGGGTCTCCGTGTAGGTCATATAGCAGGCTTTCAATGGCCGAAGGTCGAAGCGGAAACGGATCTGCGACCCCTACGGGGTCGGGAAAACGCGGAATGGCATTCTAATGTCTGCGACCCCTTCGGGGTCGGGAGCACACAAGGTGAAGATCCCGAATGCTGGCAACTCCCTACGCGGTCAGCATGAACGTTCAGCCTTGGCCCCAAACCTCCACGACCCCGAAGGGGTCGCAGAAATTGGCACGTGCCTATTGCGCATTCCCCGACGACCCCGAAGGGGTCGCAGACAATACTTCAGAATCTGGATTCGCACGCCGCCGCGCCGATGCGCTGGAACATGGGCAGCCGCGCGTAGAGGTACACGAGGGTGTCGGCGTAGGTCACTTCACTCCAGCTCGAAGATGAAGACCAGCAGGCCCATCTGCTCGGCGGGGCCATCAGCGCGGGCCGAGAAGGTGCATTGCAGGGCGCCCTTCCGAGCGATGTTGAAGAGCACCTGGCTCGTGGTGGTGCTCTTATCCAGGTTCTGCGTCACGCGCGTCACCTTGCCCTCGCGGTCCACCCAGATGTTGAGGGCCACCTTGCCGCCATGGTCCGGCTTGTCGGTGATGTTGGGGCCACGCATCAGCCCGCGTCCTTCCAACTTGCCCTCGAAGCCCTTGCCCTTGAAATCGCCCACGCCGCCGCCACCGGGCTGCGAACCGGGCGTGTTGCTGCCGCCGGGATTCTGATTGGTATTCTCGCTGGGATTGGTGCTGGGCGTGAACAGCGAGTTCGGGTTCGGCTTGGGCGGCTTCGGGGTATCGGTAACGGGCTTCGGCTTGGGATTCGGCTTCACCGGCTTGGGCGCTTCCACAGGGCTATCGTCCTCGGTGGCCACTTCCTCCGGCTGGCTGTTGGCGGGGGTTGGCACGGCCGATTCCTGGGGCGCGCCAGGATTGGGTAGGGGGTCTCCGCCGGTAAGGCCGCCGGCGCTCTCGAAGACCAGCTCGATGCCCTGCTCCTCGGGGAGGGGATTGGGCTGCGTGAGGCCAAAGAACAGGAAGAGCAGCGTGACCAGTGCATGGAACACGATGGTGGCGATGATGCCCGTGCGACGGTCGCGCTCCTGCTCCTGGTGCTGGATGGTGATGGTGCTCATGGCCTGCTTCGTTCCTGATCGTGTGCCAATTCAACCCGCGTGCGCCGCTGGGGCGGCGGGCTTGCTCATCGCATCGCCTTCCGGCGCCGCTCTTGAGCAAGCGGGCGGATCATGATCCGCCCCTACTCGGGTTTGGTGGCCAGGATGATCTTCCACTTGTTGCGCTTGGCGATGTCGAGCACGCTAACGGTGATGCCGGTGGGCACGCTCTGGTCCACGTGCATCACGATGGCCTGGTCGGCTGGGTGCTTCGCCATCTCGTCTTTCAGTACCCCTTCGAGGTCGGCGGGTTCGATCAGCGCGTTGTTCACGCTGTAATGCTGCTCGGCATCGATGCGCACGGCCACCTTGGGCTTCTCCTTGGTCTTGTTGGCGCTCTTGGGCAGGTCAACCGGCAGGGCGTAGGGGCTCACCAGCGTGCTCACGATCACGAAGAAGATGAGCAGCAGGAAGACCAGGTCGGTCATGGAGCTCATGCTGAAGCCCGCATCGACCTTATGTGTGCTGCGCAGGCCCATGTTACTTGGCGGGTGATTCGAGCACGTCCATGAAGGCGATGGTGGTGGCCTCCATCTTCTGTACCACCTTGTTCACCCGGGCGGTGAGGGTGTTGTAGGCCACGTAGGCGATGATGCCGATCACGAGGCCCGCCACGGTGGTGACCATGGCCTGCATGATGCCGCCGCTGAGCTGGGCGATCTCCACCCCCGCGCCGCTGATCTTCATGGTGTGGAAGGTGACGATCATGCCGATGACGGTGCCGAGGAAGCCGATCATGGGCGCGGCCCCGGAGATGGTGGCCAGCACGGGCAGGCCCTTCTCCAGCTGGTAGATCTCGAGCTTGCCGGCGTTCTCGATGCTCACCTCGATGTCCTTCAGCGGCTTGCCGATCCGGCTCAGGCCCTTGTCGAGCATGCGGGCCACGGGCGAGGAGGTCTGCGCGCAGAGGTTGCGGGCGCTGTCGATCTTGCCCTCGTGCACGTAGTCGCGGATCTTGTGCATGAAGTCCTTGTCCTCCTTCAGCGCGCGGCGGATGGCCATGGCGCGCTCGATGATGAGGTAGATGGCGACAAGGCTCATGAGGCCCAGCGGCCCCATGATGTACCAGCCGCCATTGCTGATGAGCTCCCAGATGGAGATGGTCTCCATGACGGGCTCGGGGGGCGCGGCGCTGGTCTGTTCAAGTACCTGCCGGGCCTGTTCGATTTGGGCGTAGAGCGGGAAATGCATCGGTGGTTCGGGTTGTGATGGAACGGCGCGGGGCCTAGCGGAAGTATCTCAGTTGAGCTTGGCGAGGGCGATCTCGAAGGCGGTCCGGGTCAGGTTCGTGCGGCCGCTATGGCGGGCGTGGCAGTCTTCCAGCGCTTTGCCGATCACGTTGCTCACATCCTCGAAGATGGCCTTGTCGGTGAGCGCACTTCCGGGCTGCATGCAATAGGCGAAGACACGGGCCATGCCGCAATTAGCGATGAAGTCGGGGATCACGCTCACGCGGCCATCGGCATGCTCGGCGATGGGCCCGTAGAAGATCTGCGGATCGGCGAAGGGCACATTGGCGCCGCTGCTGATCACCTCCAGGCCGGCTTTGGCCATCCGGTCCACCTGGTCCTGGGTCACCAGGCGGCTGGCGGCGCAGGGCAGGAAGACCTCTGCCCCGATGTCCCAGATGCGCGCGTTCACCTCCTCAAAGGGCAGCATGTCCTGCATGCGCAGCGCATTGCCGGCCTTGTCGGTGAACAGCCCTTTCACTTCCTCCGCACTGAAACCCTTTGGACGGATGGCGCCACCATGACGGTCGATGATGCCCACGATGCGCGCGCCCTGCTGAGCGAGGTAATAGCCCGCTGCGGCGGCTACGTTGCCCCAGCCCTGCACGATGACTCGCTTGCCTTTCAGTTCTCCGCCATAGACGCGGTAATGATGGCGCACGCTCTCGGCCACGCCCCATCCGGTGATCATATCGGCCACGGCGTACTTGCCGGGCACGGGCACGTAGGCGGTGTCATGCACCACTTTGCTCACGCCTTCGCGCAGCTGGGCAATGGCCTTCAGCTTCACGTCCTCCTGCGTGCCGATGTGGCCATTCACCACGCCCTCCTGCGGGTGGCGCAGGCCGTAGCGCTCGGTGATGGGGATCACATCGTGCAGCTCGTCCACGTTCAGGTCGCCGCCGGTGCCGTAATAGGTCTTCAGCAGGGGCATCACGGCCTTGTACCAGCGGTCGAGCACGGCGTTCTTGCGCGGGTCGGCGGGGTCGAAGTCGATGCCGCTCTTGGCGCCGCCGATGGGCGGGCCGCACACGCTGAACTTCACCTCCATGGTCTTGGCCAGGCTCTCCACCTCGCGCTTGTCGAGGCCCTTGCGCATGCGGGTGCCGCCGCCGGCCGCGCCGCCGCGCAGGCTGTTGATCACCACCCAGCCGCGGGCGCCGGTGGGTGCATCGTTCCACTCGAAGACGATCTCGGGGGCGCGCTCCTCGAAGCGCTGAAGGGCCTCACGCATGTTCTTCGGTCGGGCGAAAGTAGCGGCGCCCAACTACGCGCAAGCCTGCCGGGGCATCCGGTTATCAGAACCCGGTGTTGAAAGCATCAGGGCCGCACGAAGCGTGCCTGTCGGGTGGCTCCCGAGCGCTCGGCGACCCGTACGATATAGACGCCAGACCGCAAGCTGGCGATCGGCACCATGGAACCGCCAGCCCCCAAACGATGCGTGCCGACCAGTGCCCCCAGCGGATCGTGGATCTGCACGCGGGAAGGCGCGTTGCTGGGGCCAAGGAGCTGGAGCCAAGCGCCATCGTCGCTCACCAAGGCAGCAAGAGGCTCTGGGGATTCGTTCTCGGCCACACCAGTGGCAATCTGGTCCACGCACACCGTCATATCGCGCGTGACTTGGCCGATGAGCACCCCGTTGCGCCATTCGCTCGCGCGGATGCAGAGGTTCCAGAAACCAATGGCCGGTGGCGTGTTCCACTGAAAGACCCCGGTTTCCGGATCGACGAACGAGAGCACGAGGCCTGGCGGTGGCACGTACCCGAGGACTGGCTCGCAATTGGTGTTCAAAGGCACCACCATCTCGTAGGCCACGCTGTCTCCGTCGGCCTCTGTGGCGCCAGGGTCGTGCAGCAATGTGCTCCAGACCCAACTCGTAACGAATTGCGGGATGTTGAAGCGCGGGGAGCTGTTGGGGCTGAGCAAGGGGTCGATCAGGATCCGCGCGGTGATGCACACACCCGCATTCACGGAGTTCGGTATGTTGGCCACGCCTGCCGAGCGGTTCTGGTCATGGAAGTGGACGTCGTACACGCCCGGCCCCGGGAACGTGTAGCTGAACGGATAAGTGCTGACTCGCACGTTGCCGCATCCCGTTCCGAAGAAGTCCTGTGGCGTAACGCGGGGCACCACGATCTCCTCGCCATTCACCGTGAAGGTGATCTCCGGCCGATCGGCGGGCGAATCGAGGTCGGAATACAGGATGCCCTCAATCAGGCAAGTATTGCCTTCGGTCAGGGTGTAGCGGATCTCGCCGCCGAGGAAGTGCGAAGCGGTGCCGATGAGAGCGAGCAATGAGCCAGCCGCTGTGCAGATGTTTCGCATCGATAGGAAGATGGTGATGGTGGAAGTGCGCTGGGGCCTTGGGTGAGGCCTAGCAAAAGTACACCGCCCCGCCCACGCTATCCCTCTTCGCGCCGGTAACGCTCGCCAGCGCGTTCGACTCGCCCCGGAGCCGCAGCACGCCCATGAGCGCGAAGACCAGCGCCTCCTTGAAGTCGATGGTGCGCTTGTCCGGCACCTCGATCGGTGCCTTGGAATGATGGCGGATCCGCTCGATGAGGAACCCGTTGTGCGCACCGCCACCGGTGACGAGCACTGGCCCATCAGCATTCCGCAAGGCCTTGGCCAGCAGGTAGGCGATGTGCTCCACCACGGTACGCAGCCGGGTTGCCGTTGATCGGTCGGGGTCGTTGATGAGCGGCAGCACCCAGTCGTTGAAGTACTCGCGTCCCATCGACTTGGGCGGGCGCTTCGCATGGAATGGCGTATCCTTCAGCTCCACGAACAGCTCGCCGTCGAATCCTCCTTTCCGCGCCAGCGCGCCATCACGGTCGAAGGGCAGGCCCGCCTCGTTCGCCAGGTGGTTCAGCGCCTGATTCCCGATGCACACATCGAAGCCGACGATGCGATCGGGCTTGTGCAGGCTGATGTTGCAGATGCCGCCCAGGTT
>CAZJTB010000188.1:0-5845 GCA_964548485.1 uncultured Chryseobacterium sp.
TCGGGGGAGGCGGTGCTGCTGGCGAACGATGCTACCGTCGGGAAGCAATAATCCGCGGTTCCCGGCACGCCCAAGGTGGCCTGTTGCGCCGTGCTGTTGCTCACATTGATGCGCGTGTACCGTATGCCGTTCCATCCGCTTCCAGCGTCCGTGCCAAAGACGCAATGCACGGTGCCCGCCAGGTAGAAGGCGCTAACCACGCGGCAGTCTCCATTGTCGAGCAGGTCGTTGCTGCCGAGCTGGTTGGCTGGCGCGGCAGGGCTGTAAGCCGGCACGCTCACGGTGAACACGTTGAGCTGCGGGTTCCCGGTGATGTCGTCCGTGAGGTCCCATAGGCGCAGGCTGTTCGATCCGCCTGCGCGGCTGCTCACGAAATAGATGCCAGGGCCGTAGTTGCCTTGCTGGCCGAAGCTGGCGGGTTGCAGCGTGAAGGCCTCATAAGGGCTGCCGTTCAGGTTGTGCCAGTAGAGCCAGTTAATGTTGCCCCCCGCATAGCCTGCGGCTTTGCTCACTTGATACACGATCACCTGGTTGAATTGATTGTTCCCGCTGGTGAACAGGTTCCCGGTGATGTAAACCTCGTTGTTCGAGATGCCGAGTCCCGGGTAGTCGAACCAGCAGTTGTTGTTGAGCGGATTGCCTGCGAGGTAGTATTTCCACCACCCGTCCTGGGGGTTGTTCGTCTGCGAGAAGCAGTGGATAACCTTCGATGTGGCGGCCGTGCTGCCATGCAACAGCACCAGAACGAACCGGTCGGCTTGGCTGTCGTAGATGACTTTGGGGTCATACAGGTTCGCGTTCAGGGTCGCATCATTCACGAAGTCAGGCCAGCTTAGGAACTGCAGCAGCTGGCCTGCTGTGTTCATGTACACGATCTCGTCGTTGTTCACGCTCACGATGCGCCCGGCATTCGAGATGGCCATGCTGTTGTCGGGCGGGTTCATAACCACCGACCAGTTGGCCTCGAAGTTGGCGCCGATCACGGGCTGAACGGCCTTCGGTGCACCGTCTTCCTCCACGGTATCGCCCCTCCAGCTCGATAGCTTGTGCTGCAGCTTGGCCATCTTCATGGCATTCACCTCGGGCAGGCCATGCTCCTTTGGTGATAACCGCGTGAGCCGCTGCGACCACCGCGCCTGCTCCTGGGGCGATCCGGCGACACCGCTCAGCCCGGATTCCTGCATGGCGGATCGGTCAGCCGCACTCCATGATGCCGCGCCATTGATCGCCTGCGCCGAAGCGGGTTCCTTCACGTGTTGCGCCGGAACCGCAACCGGGGCTAGCAAGCCGAGGAGCACGGTGATTCGGAGAAGCAGTCGCTGGTTTCGCATGCGACCAAAGAAGGCGCGAGACCGATGCTTGAGGCACCCACGAAAGTGTATGCCCGGCAAATGATGGCATGCTCGAAACGCATTCAGGATTCGCGTTCATAGGATGGGCCGATTGATGCGATAGCGGCGCAATCGCGCTTTGTGCGCGACGGGCTCTGTGCTGCGTGCGGGACGGCAGTGCGCATATGACCGCCATTGATACCTTGGCCGCATCCGCAGCAGCAACGCGGACGATTACGATGGCATTACTCGAAGGCAAGGCCGCGCTGATCACCGGCGGGTCGCGTGGCATCGGGAAGGGAATCGTGGAGCGTTTCCTGGAGGAGGGCGCCGATGTGGCGTTCACCTACGTGAGCAGCCCCGAGAAGGCGAATGCGACCGCCGCTGAGCTGGCTGCGAAAACCGGCCGCAAGGTGCTGGCCATCCAGAGCGATGCGGGCGATTTCAACCAGGCGCAAAAGGCGGTGGATGAGGTGGTGAACGCCTGGGGCCGGCTGGACGTGCTGGTGAACAACGCCGGCATCACCAAGGACCAGCTGCTCATGCGCATGAGCGAGGCCGATTGGGACGCGGTGATCGCCACCAACCTGAAGAGCGTGTTCAACATGACCAAGGCCGTGATGCGCACCATGCTGAAGCAGCGCAGCGGAAGCATCATCAATATGAGCAGCGTGGTGGGGGTGAAGGGCAACGCGGGCCAGGCCAACTACGCGGCGAGCAAGGCCGGCATCATCGGCTTCACCAAGAGCGTGGCGCTGGAGCTGGGCAGCCGGAACATCCGCAGCAACGCCATTGCCCCGGGCTTCATCGAAACGGAGATGACCGGCGCGCTCGACCCCAAGGTGGTGGAGCAATGGCGCGACGGGATCCCCCTGAAGCGCGGTGGAACGCCCGTCGATGTGGCCAATGCCTGCGTGTTCCTGGGCAGCGACCTCAGCGCCTACATCACGGGGCAGACCCTGCACGTGTGCGGCGGCATGCTCACCTGAGCCCGGCCGCCTTCGCCTTCCCTGCGGCTTCCGCGCCGATGCCGAACAGCGCGATGTCGTATTTCACTGGGTCGCTGCGGTCGAAGGCGCGCAGCGCGGCCGTCAATTCCTCCACCGCCTTCCAATCGTCCTGCTTGCGGCTGAGCAGGCCCAGCTCGCGGGCCACGCGGCCGGTGTGCACATCCAGCGGCACCATGAGGTCCGAAGGCTTGATCCGTTTCCACAGTCCGAGGTCCACGCCACGATCATTAGGGCGCACCATCCACCGCAGGTACATGTTGATGCGCTTGGCATTGCTGCCCTTGGCAGGGTCGGCCACGTGCTTGCGGGTGCGCGGCTGATGCCTCGGCTCGAAGAAGCGCCGCTTGAAGCGCGCGATGGCCTGGCCCATGTCGCCGACGGCGCCATGCTCGAGGAAGGCCTCCTCGAGGCCGCCGTGATCCGCGTAGAGATGCCTCAAGCCGATCATGAAGTGCTTTAGGTCGATGCCGTTGAAGGTGCGGTGCACGAAGCCGCTCACGTGCTTCAGGTCGGCGGCATCGGCGTTCATCACGAAGCTGAAGGGCCGCTCATCCATGAGCCGCGCCAGCTTCCAGGCATTGGCGATGATGGTCTTGCGCTGGCCCCAGGCGATGGTGGCGGTGAGGAAGCCGATCACCTCCGCATCCTCACGCATGCTGAAGGCACGCGGCACCTGGATGGGGTCGGCTTCGATGAACGACGGGCGCGCGAAGCGGTCGTAGGCCTCATCGAGCAGATCCCGCAGCTCCGTGCGTGATGCCATGCTGCGAAGGTCGCGCTCACTTCCTGAGCCGTAGCTGCCAGCCGAGCCCGGCCACAAGGATCACCTCGTCGAGAGCGATGGCTTCCGAATAGGCGCCGGTGTAGCGGCCATGCACGTAGCGCGCATCGACGAAAAACTGGAAGTACTCCCACACGGAGAAGGTGAGGCCCGAGCAGAGCGCGATGCTGGGCAGCACGCGCACGGGTGCGACCTGCTCGGGCGCGATGCTGCCTTGCCGCGGCCGCGTGAAGGACAGGCCGGGCTCGAAGCCAAGGGCAAGGTCCAGTCGGCCGCTCACCCAGTGGTAGAAGGGCCCGGCTGCGATCTGGTGGTTCTGGTCGAGCAGCGGTGTTTCCTGTTGCGCGTCCACGTACCAGAGCAGCTCGCCGCGGAAGCTCATGCGGGCATCGGTGAAGAGCTCGGCCTTGCCCACCAGGTAGATGTTGGTGATGGGGTGGCGCGTCATGAAGCCCGGGCTGATGGCGCCTGAGCCGCGCAGCAGCCAGGGCAAAGGCGAGGGAGCCGTCTCCTGGGCCGTTGCATGCAGCCCCTGCGCCACGGCGATCAGCAGCAGCATGCGCCTCACCATGCGTCGAGGAGCTTGTAGTTGAAGCTGAGGTGCAGCAGCAGGTGGCCCTCCAGGCTGCCGCCCTTCTCCTGATGGAAGTGGACTTCGCCATCGTGCTCCTCGGCATGCACGTCGGTGCCGAGGTGCCACATGTACTGCACCACGGTGCTGATGTCCCAACGGGGAGTGAGGTTGAAGTGCGCGCCCAGCCCGGCCTGCACGGCGCTGCTCCACCGTTCGGCCTGGTTCGCGGGGTCGTTGTTCGCGCGCTGCCGGGTATAGTCGAAGCAATGCCCGGCGAGCACGTAGGGCTGGAAGAAGGGCTGCCCGCTCCGGCTCGGGCGCAGGTAGTAGAGCACGCTCCATCCGATGTGCTGGTCGATGCGATGGGCGCTGGTGCCCGCTGGCCCCGCCAGGTAGTCATAGAACCAGTCCGTGTTCACGCGCTCGCTCAGCCTGATCCGGAACTGCCCGCCCACACCGAGACCCGGAGAGCCGGTGTGGCCATCATTGAACAGGCTCAAGGAGCTGCGCCCTCCGGCGGAGATGATGCCGCCCGGGCCGCCTTTTGCGGTCAGCACCTGCGCGCAGCAATGACCGCTGACTGCTGAGAGGAGCGCGATGCAGAGGAGGCGCATGAAGTGCTAACGCCTTTGGGACTTGGGCAAGTATGCGTGCGTCATGCCTGCATCACCCCATCCTTCATCACCAGCTTCCTATCGGCCATATCGGCCAGCTCCTCGTTGTGCGTCACGATCACGAAGGTCTGGCCCAGTTCCTTGCGCAGGTCGAAGAAGAGCTGGTGCAGCTCGCGGGCGTGCGCGCTGTCCAGGTTGCCGCTGGGTTCATCGGCCAGTACCACGCTGGGGCTGTTGAAGAGCGCCCGCGCCACGGCCACGCGCTGCTGCTCGCCGCCGCTGAGCTGCGCGGGCTTATGGTCCTTGCGGGGCAGCACATTCAGGCGCGCCAGCAACTCCCCGGCGCGCGGCGCGCATTCGCCCTTGCTCTTGCCCGCGATCAGGCCCGGCATCATCACATTCTCCAGCACGGTGAATTCCGGCAGCAGGTGGTGGAACTGGAACACGAAGCCGATGTGGGCGTTGCGGAAGGCCGAGAGTGCGTTGGAGCCCAGCTTCGTGACTTCTTCCTCGTTGATGCGCAGGACTCCTGCATCGGCTCTTTCCAATGTGCCCAGGATCTGCAGCAAGGTGGTCTTGCCCGCGCCGCTGGCCCCCACGATGCTCACCACTTCGCCCTTGGCCACGCGCAGGTCAACGCCTTTGAGCACCTCCAGCGCGCCATAGCGCTTGCGAATCCCCGCCGCTTCGATCATGGCGGGCAAAGAAAGGACTCACTGGTCAGCTATGCTCTTCCGATCGAGGAAGTGGTGAGTGGACAGTGTGGAGTGGCGAGTGGATTCCACGCACCCGGAATCCTACGGATAGGCTTACACTTGCGGCTCATTCGCCTCTGGACCATGGGCATGCAGAGTTTCCGGGATTCAATCGCGTGGCAGAAGTCCATGGATCTCTGCGTGGCGGTGGATGTTGCATTGGAGGGAAATCGCAATTGGGGTTTCCGTGATCAATTGTTCCGGGCTTCGCTATCCATCAGCAATAACCTGGCTGAGGGCTTCGAGATGCCATCCGACCGCCATCAACTGAAGTATCTGTGGATAGCCAAGGGTTCATGCAATGAGGTGCTTTCCATGCTGATCCTAACGGAAAGGCGCCAGTACTTCACCAAGGACCAGACCGAACACATGCTAGCATTGACCGATGAGATCGGCCGCTTGTTGCGCACCTACATCGATCGCAAGACACCCGGATGGGGCAAACTCCCTGGTGGCCGCACATTGATGTTCATGTGGCTCTCGTTCACAACTTTGCAATTCATCCGATAGGGCCCTACCCGGCCCCAACTTCTGTCCACTCGCCACTTACTTCTCACCACTCACCACTCACCACTCGCATTCCATGAACCTCCACGAGTACCAAGGCAAGAGCATCCTCGCCCAGTACGGCGTCCGCATCCAACGTGGCCTGGTGGCCTACAACGCCGATGAGGCAGTCGATCAAGCCAAGCGACTGAGCCAGGAGACCGGCACCAAGTTCTGGGTGGTGAAGGCGCAGATCCATGCGGGTGGCCGCGGCAAGGGCGGTGGCGTGAAGCT
>CAZJTB010000189.1:0-5795 GCA_964548485.1 uncultured Chryseobacterium sp.
GCCGCTGGGCCGGAATCCGCCGCCGCGCGATCCGTGGTGCCGCTGGTCCATCTGGCTCAGCAGCCACATGGCGGTCCAGAAGTCGAGGCTGTTGGTGCGGGCGTAGCGCTTCACGCGGCCGCGCCAGCTGAGCACCATGATGGCGATGATGCTGAGGATGATGAGCAGCATGCCCCAGGGCGCCTTCTTGCGCCCGTAGCTGCGGTGGTCGAACTCGCCCTTGGCCAGGGGCTCCAGCACATCGAGGGCGGCTTCGATGCCCTCGGCGAAGCGGCCCTGCTTGAAGCGCGGGATGACCTCGTCCTCCACGATGCGCTTGCAGGTGGCATCGGGGATGGCGCCTTCGAGCCCATAGCCCGTGGCGATGAAGACGCGGCGCTCGCCGGAGCCGCCGGTGGGCTTGATCAGGAGCACGAGGCCGTTGTCGAATCCCTTCTGCCCGATGCCCCAGCGCTCGCCCACCTCGAAGGCCAGGTCGCTGGCCTCCATGCCGCAGAGGGTGTCCACGATGAGCACCAGGAATTGATTGCTGGTCTCGCGCGCGAAGGCCGAGAGGCGCTCGTTGATGCGCGCCTCCTCCTCGGCGCTGAGCAATGGGGCGAAGCTGTGAACCAGCCGCTCCTGGTCGCGTGGCGCGGACAGGGTGCAATCGAAGCGCGCGGCGCCGCAGAACGATGCCACGAGCAAAGCGGCCAACAGCACCGGAGCGCGCATCATCCGAAGCTCACCTCATTGGTCAGCTCGTCGCGGTCGTCGTGGCGGTGCGGGAAGAAGGCCTTGAGCTTCTCCCCCACCATGCGCACCGCCTCGCACAGGCCTTCCACATGCCGTCCGGCGGCGAAGTGGAGCTTGAGCACGGCCACGGTGTCCTGCCAGAAGTTGGGCGGCACGCGCTCGTTGATGCCCTGGTCGCCCACCACGGCGATGCGCCGATCGGCCACGCACACGTAGATGAGCACCGCGTTGCGGTCGCGCGTGCGCTGCATGCCCAGTTCCTCGAAGATGAAGGCGGCATGGTCGAGGACATCCTCCTCGATGTGGTCCTCGATGTGCACGCGGATCTCGCCGGTGGTTCGGCGCTCGGCCTCGCTGATCGCGGCGGCCACCTGGCGCCGCCCCTCCTCGGTGAGGAACTCCTCGGCGGTGAGGGCGCTCACTTGAAGGAGATGTCGGGGGCGTTCTCGGTGCCCTCGGCCGCCTGGAAGTAGCCTTTCTCCGCGAAGCCGAAGAAGCCCGCGAGCAGGTTGCCGGGGAAGCGCTTCACGCGCAGGTTGTAGGCGCGCACCGCATCGTTGAACTTGCGGCGCTCCACGCTGATGCGGTTCTCCATGCCTTCATATTGCGCTTGGAAATCCCGGAAGGCGGCCACGGCCTTCAGGTCGGGGTAGCGCTCCACGGTGACCATGAGCCGCGAGAGCGCTCCGGTGAACTGCGCCTGGGCGTCCTCGAAGGCCTTGAGGTTCTCCGGGGTGAGCTGATCGGCGGTGAGGTTGATGCTCGATGCCTTGCTGCGCGCCTCGATGACGCCGGTGAGCGTCTCCTGCTCGAAGTCGGCCGCGCCCTTCACGATCTCCAGCAGGTTCTTCGTCTTGTCGGCCCGCTCCTGGTAGCGCACGAGCACGTCGCCCCAGGTCTTCGTCACCAGCTCATTGGCGCTGACCGTGCCGTTGTAATAGCTCATGAGCCAGATGGCGATGATGCCGAGCAGGCCCAAGCCGATGATCAATCCGAGGTACTTTCTCATGGGTGGTTCGGTGATGTGGGCGCGAATGTACCCGCCCAGCCCCGGCATGCCGCAGCCTGCTGCTGCAGCGATGACCAACGGACCAGCGCGATGATGGAAGGCTCAGCGCACGAGGATGCGCTGGGCGTACCGGCCGTGAGGGCCGCCGCCGCACACCATGTAGGGCCCTGGGGCCAGCCCCGCGAGCGTCAGGCGGGCCACCGCGCCCGGGGTCATGCGCTCGGCGCGCAGCATCCGGCCCTGCGCATCGCGCAGCTCCACCAAGGGAGCCGCATCGGCCGGCAGCCGCAGCCACGCCTCGCCATCGGCAGGATTCGGCCAAACGCGGAAATGGTCCACGCCGTGCTGCGCCACACCGGTAATGATATCGGCCGGGGAATAATGGAACCGCGCGGTGGTGGGCTGCCCGCCCACGGTGGTGATCACCAGCACGGGCAGGTCCATGCCCTGCGCGATCCATTTGTACTCGACCGTCTGCGGCTCGGGGAACTGGAAGCCCTGGCCGAACTGCTCGATGTAGGCACTGTCGATGCGATCGAGCACGCTCTTCACGCGGAGCACCTCGAAGGTATCGGCCGGCAGGTACAGCGTGCCCCAGCCATCCACATGGTTGTAGCGCGTCTGCTGCTGCGTGAAACTAAAGAGGGTGGGCACCGTGAGCGTGAAATCGCTCCATATCGCCATAGTTCAGCGGGAAGGGATAGATCCAATCCACCGGGATGCGGCGCGTGCTCGTGGGAACGCCGTTCACATTGGCGCCGAAGCCCACGTTCCGGAAGCCGAGGGCGTCCTTCTTGAAGTACTCGAACACGTTGGTGACGCTGAGCACTTGGAAATTGAAGGCCTGGCCGCGCACGGCGAACTGCGCCTGATGCTGGGGATACAGGAAGGGATTATTGAAGTAGAACTGGTATGGCAGCGGGGTGCTAGCCACGGTCACGCAGGTATCAGCGCCTTCCAGATCGGGCGAGAGCATGCTGAAGTCCCAGATGAAGCCGGCCTCAGTGGGCGCCGGGTCGAGGCCAGTGGCCGCCGTGGTGCGGTAGCGAACGGTATCGCCGGCGCTCGGCATATCCGGAAGGCCGATGGTGATCTGCGCCTCGGCGAAGAGCGGCATGATGATGGCGATTGCGGCGAGAAGGCGCATGCGGAGGAATTTGGGTCGGCTAAACTACCGGAACGCGTGCTTGCCCAACCACGACCATGCGCGCAATCACACGCACCTACCTTTGCTTCCCGACATGCGTATCCTCCTTCTAGCAGCCTTTATCAGCCTGGTGCCCGCAGCGCGCGCTCAGGGGCAGAAACCGGGACTGGTGCAGTTCAGCGGCGTGGTGGTCACCGACAGCCTGGCCCCGGTGCCCTTCACCAACATCCTGGTGCGCAATACCTACCGCGGCACCATGAGCGATGTGTACGGCTACTTCAGCTTCGTGGCGCAGGAGGGCGATACCATCCTGTTCAGCGCGGTGGGCTTCATGCGCTCGCAGTACGTGATCCCCACCGACCTTGCGGAGAGCAAGTACTCCATGATCCACGTGATGAGCCGCGACACCGTGTGGCTGCGCACGGCCGTGGTGTATCCCTGGCCCTCGAAGGAGCAGTTCCGCGAGGCATTCATGAACCTGAAGCTGCCCGCCGATGATTACCAGCTCACCATGCGCAACATGTCGCCGGCCGAGCTGGTGCAGCGCATGGAGAGCCTGCCGCCCGATGGCCTGCAGAGCTTCCAGCAGCAGATGGCGCTGGACAACACCCGCCTGTACTACAGCGGAGGCACGCCGGCCATCAACCTGTTCAATCCAATCGCTTGGGCGCAATTCATCCAGGCTTGGCAGAGCGGCGCCTTCAAACGCAAGGACTGAACCGGCGCGGCCCACACCCGATTTGAAACGAGGCCTGCGGGGCGAGCGCGGCGGGCAAGCCATTCGTGCTCGATCTTCGCGCTCCCAACCACCCAGCCATGCCCGCCATCTCGGCCAAAGGCCGCTCGATGCCCCCCTCGCCCATCCGCAAGCTCGTGCCCTTCGCCGAGGCGGCGAAGCAGCGGGGCACGCAGGTCATCCACCTCAACATCGGCCAGCCCGACATCGCCACGCCGCAGGTGGCCCTCGACGCCATGCGGCAGCTGGACCGCACCGTGATCGAGTACAGCCACAGCGCCGGCTACGAGAGCTACCGGAAGGGGCTCGCGGCCTACTACGCGCAGCACGGCATCACCGTCACGCACGAGCAGATCATCGTCACCAACGGCGGCAGCGAGGCGCTGCTCTTCGGCATGATGAGCTGCTTCGAGCCCGGCGACGAGGTGATCATCCCCGAGCCCTATTACGCCAATTACAACAGCTTCGCCGTGAGCGCGGGCGTGACCGTGGTGCCGGTGCGCTGCACCATCGCCGATGGCTTCGCCCTGCCGCCCATAGCAGCCTTCGAGGCGCTGATCACCCCGCGCACCAAGGGCATCCTCATCTGCAATCCGGGCAACCCCACCGGCTATTTGTACAGCCGGGCCGAACTGGAGACCCTGCGCAGCATCGTGCTCAAGCACGACCTCTTCCTCTTCGCCGACGAGGTGTACCGCGAGTTCTGCTACGATGGCGCCACCCACGTGAGCGCCCTGGCCCTCGATGGACTTGACCAGCATGCCGTGCTCATCGACAGCGTGAGCAAGCGCTACAGCATGTGCGGCGCGCGCGTGGGCGCCTTCATCACCCGCAACAGCGAGCTGCTGTCCACCGCGCTGAAATTCGCGCAGGCCCGCCTGAGCCCGCCCACCTTCGGGCAGATCGCGAGCGAAGCGGCCCTGCGCACGCCCAAGCAGTACTTCGATGATGTGGTGGCCGAGTACGTGCAACGCCGCGACATCCTGGTGGACGGGCTCAACAGCATTGATGGCGTCACCTGCCCCAAGCCGAAGGGCGCCTTCTACTGCGTGGCCGAGCTGCCCATCGACGACAGCGACGCCTTCTGCCAATGGCTCCTCGAATCGTTCAGCCATGAGGGGCACACCGTGATGATGGCACCGGCCACGGGCTTCTATGCCCAGCCCGAATCGGGCCGCAGACAGGTGCGCCTCGCCTATGTGCTGGAGCAGCCCAAGCTGAAGCTGGCTGTGGAGTGCCTGCGCCGCGCGCTGGCGGAATACCCCGGCAGCGCTGTAAGGGCCGTAGCAGGGGCGGCCACGCGCTGAGCCCATCGGCGCTCTACAACCAGGCATCCATCGCGGCGTAACCGCGTTTCGTCGATTCCGTTGAAGCGGCCCGGCTAGGCTTACTCCGCCTCGCCGACGGACCGCCATGAAGAAGCTGTTTGGTCATTTCATCCTGCTCCTGCTCGGAGCGCTACCCAACTCCGCCGCACAGGCCCAGCAAGGGGCCATTGGCGACGAGCATCGGTACGCCTTCACGATCGATGCGAGCCTCTCCACCCGCCAGGAGAAGCTCATGCTGGAGAGCTTCATGAACCTCGATCCCGAGATGCACGTGAGCATCGAACGGGGAGAGCGGCTCATGAAGATCCTGGCCTACCGACCGCTGGATCCGCAGGAATTCGTACGGCTCGCGGCAAGCAGCGGCGTGGTGGTGCAGCCCGGGCGCCCACGCACCGCCCTTGATCCGAATCTGAGCGAACACTAACGCGCGCGGACGATGAAACACCTACTCTCAGCGCTTTGCTTCAGCGTGCTCCTGCACGGAGCGGTCGCGCAAACCGCCACGGACGCCTGCGGATACAACGCGGGCAATCAATATCCGGTGGGCACCTCGTGCAACCTGGCGACCTTCAACAAGCCTGATGCGTTCACGGCCACGTTCACGGCCAGCGGATGCACGGGCGGCAATTTCGATGACGCGTGGGGCTGGTTCACGGCCACGTCGAACTACATCAACCTCACCTTCGACCCGGCCGACAACAATCGGCCGATCCTTCACCTCTACACGGGTGCCTGTGGGAGCCTCGCCCAGGTGGGATGCGTGAACTCCGGCGGCAACGGCAACAATGCCAACCTCAGCATCGAGACTGTGCAGGGCACCAACTACATGGTCCGCATCCA
>CAZJTB010000190.1:0-5776 GCA_964548485.1 uncultured Chryseobacterium sp.
CTGGTCAACGGGCGCAAGATCTGGACCACCGGCGCCGACCTGGCCGACCGCATGATCCGCAAGCATGCGATGCCCGGCAAGGCGCAGGCCTATGCCCCGTTGTTCGTCGCCACGCTCATCGCCGGCGCCCATCTGCATCGCGAATTGCACCTGGGGAACATCAACGCGCTGCTGCTCTGCGCGCTGCTGGGCGGCCTGGTGGCCTTCGTGGCATCCCTTCATCGCCTGGCAGGCCTGCTCTGGGGCGCGGTAGTGCTGGCCAAGCCGCACTTCATCGTGCTGCTGCCCTGGTTGCTCCTGCGCGGCGAGCGCCGGGTCATCGCCTGGATGATCGCCAGCGTGGCCATGGGGCTCCTGGCGCCGCTGCCATTCCTTGGGCTGAAGGCGTGGCTCTCGCTCCATGAAGCCTGGCTCACGGCCATGGCAGGCCATAACGCCGCATTGGCATACACCGGCGGCGACGGCTACCAGATGGTTGACACGGCCTACTCCTTCGCGCATCGGGCTATCCTCGCCCATGTGCCGGGCATCAGCCCGAAGGCCACGGTCATTGCCGTTCTCGCGGTCAGTGCGGTTGTCCTCATCGCCCTGGTTCGCCGGAACAGGTCGGCTGAGCGCATCGCTTCCGAGGTCGGCTTCAGCCGCTTCACGCAGGAAGCCTTCATCGTGATCGCCATGGTGCCATCGCTCACGGTAACCGACACGAACCACTTCCTCTTCGCCCTGCCGCTCGTGCTCCTCACCATGCACCGGTTGCTGCCCGTACCGGCTCTTCCATGGCTGCCTTTCGCGGCTATCCCCGTGCTGCTGGCCCATGGCGGCAATTGGAGCGATGCGCTCGGCCCCCTCAGCGAACGGTACACGCATTACGGCGTGCTGGGCATGGCCAACCTGGCCCTGGTGGTCCTTGGAATCATCGTGCTGCTCCGTCCATTGAACCCTTCGCCCGCTTCACGGTCGAACACAGCGAAGCCATGAATCACCTCCGTCCTACGACCTCCTTGGCCTGTATCGTCTTCGCTGCAGCGGCTCAGGCCCAGATCTACTACCCTCCCATCGCGGGCTCCACCTGGGCCAACGTTGACCCGGCCACGCTCGGCTGGTGCACCGACGAGATACCTCCGCTCATCGACTTCCTAAGCCAAAGCAACACCAAGGCCTTCATCGTGCTCAAGGATGGCCGCATCGCCATCGAGCACTACTTCGGCACCTTCACGCAGGACAGCCTCTGGTACTGGGCCAGCGCTGGTAAGAGCCTCACCGCCTTCCTGGTGGGGAAGGCCCAGGAAGAGGGCTTCCTCGGCATCGATCAGCCCAGCAGCGATTTCCTGGGCGAAGGCTGGACGGGCTGCACACCGGAACAGGAAGCGGCCATCACCATCCGCAACCAGCTCACCATGACCAGCGGCCTCGATGACGGTGTACCCGATGTGGACTGCACCGATCCAGAATGCCTGCTCTACCTGGCGGATCCCGGCACGCGATGGGCCTACCACAACGCCCCATACACCCTGCTCGACGGCGTGATCGAGGGCGCAACCGGGCAAACGCTCAATGCCTACCTCTTCAATAGGCTCACGCTCACCACCGGCCTGCAGGGCGCTTTTCTGCCCATCGGGTCCAACAACGTGTTCTTCAGCAGGGCCCGCGCCCTGGCGCGCTTCGGACTGCTCTGCCTGGATCAGGGTCGCTGGAACGGCAATCCGGTGATGAGCGATGCTGGCTACTTCAACGCCATGGTGACCCCTTCGCAAAGCCTGAACCCCGCCTACGGCTACCTGTGGTGGCTCAACGGACAGAGCAGCTTCATGCTGCCAGGCTTCCAGGTGCAGCTGCCCGGCATGCTGTGCCCCGCCGCCCCGTCCGACATGTACAGCGCCGTGGGCAAGAACGGCCAGCTCTGCAACGTATCGCCTTCCACGGGCCTGGTGGTGGTGCGCATGGGCAATCTGCCCGGCGGCATCTTCGTGCCCAACGTGTACAACAACGACATCTGGGTGCGGCTCAACAATGTGCTCTGCACCCCGACAGCTGTTGATTCTCCTGATGAGGCGCGCGGCCTGGCCATCTACCCCAACCCGGCGAGCGACGAAGTGCGCGTGAGCATGGCTGGGGAGGCACCAGAGCGCATCCGCCTCATCGGCACCGATGGCCGTACCTGGATCACCGCCCAGCGCGCGCGGCAGCTCAACCTTCAAGCGATGCCCGCAGGCGCCTATGTGTTGGAGGCCGCTAGTGCGGATGGTGGCGTGGAAAGGCGCACGCTCGTAATCGAGCGTTGAAGGTTGAAGTTTGGAGCCAGCGCACAAGCCTCAAGTGCATTCTGCGGGTTGAGGATTCCGCCAGCGCCCAACCCCGCATCAACCGCCAACCTTCAACCGCTCCTCCTCCATCAGCCATCCATGCAGCAGCCGTGCGATGCGCCCGAGGAAGAGCAGGAATAGCAGCGCCACCGACAGGTTGAAGATCAGGTGCGCCCAAGCCACCGACATGGCAGGGTCACTGGTGCGCTCATGCAGCCAATCGGCGAACCAGTGCAGGAAGGGCAGGTAGAGCAGCACGCCGGTGAGGTTGAAGATGAAGTTGGCCCACGCCGTGGCCTTGGCGCCGGAGCTCAGGTGCAGGCTGGCCAGCAGTGCGGTGCTGGTGGTGCCGATGTTGGCCCCCACCACGATGGCCACCGCCGAGGCGGGCGGCAGCAGCCCCTGCTGCACGAAAAGGATGCACACGCCAACGGCCACGCTACTGCTCTGCACCACGGTGGTGAATACGATGCCGAAGAGCAGCGCCACCCACAGGTCGTCTGCACGGGCCAGCCATTCCATGAAGAGCGGCTGCTCGCGCAGGGGCCCCAGTGCATCGTTGAGCAAATCGAGCGTGAAGAAGATGAAGCCGAAGTAGAAGATGGCCTGGCCCAGCACCTTGATGCGGAAGGGCACCAGTGATACCAGGCCGCCGAGCACGATGAAGAGCGGCCCCAGGCCGGTGAGCTTGAGGCTCACCAGCCACGCCGTGCTGGTGGTGCCCACGTTGGCGCCCAGCAGCACCGCCAGGCCCTCGGTGAAGCCGATGGCGCCCGCATCCACGAAGGCCACCAGGATGGCGCTCACCGCCGAGCTGCTCTGCACCAGCGCCGTGGCCAGCGCGCCGGTGATGAAGCCGATCAAGCGATGGCCCGTGAGCCGGCCCACGGCGCGCTTCAGCGCATCGCCGCCCACCACCTGCAGCTCGCGGCTGAAGCCCCGCAGCGCGAAGAGGAAGAGCATGATGGCCGCCATGGCGGCTATGGCCACCTTGAAAACGCTCATGCGGCGAAGATCGGAACCAGGGTAATCCGCGGCATCCGGCACGAGCGCCCGCCGCTCTACCTTTCACGCATGCCCGCCTACACCACCCTCTCCGAAGCCGTGGACGACCTGCAGCGCCGCGGCTATACCGACGACCTCGCCATCGGCGGCCACTGCCTCATCTGCGACGCCCGTGGCATCAGCCTCGACCCGGAGGCCTTCGAGATCGATGAGTTCCACCGCTTCGAGGGCATGACCGACCCCGATGACCAGAGCATCGTGTACGCCATCAGCTCCACCGACGGCCGCATCAAGGGCATCCTTGTGAACGCCTATGGCCCCGATGCCTCGCCCCTTACGCAGGAGATGGTGCGCAAGCTGGGGACGCACGCAGGGGGTGAGCCTTTCTTGAGGCCCCCCCGATGGCCTTGACCATGAAAGGCGGATTCAACCCATAAACGCAATCGCTGGGTCATTGGGTTAGTCGTTTGAACTCGTCGATCGGGGTGTCGAAGTTGAAGCGTTTTCCTGGCCTGTTGTTGATCTGGTCCTGGACGTGCTGGATGAACTCATCGGAGAGCGCATCGAAGTCTGTCTGCTTGGGGATGTACTGTCGGATGAGTCCGTTGAGGTTCTCGTTGGATCCGCGCTCCCAGCTATGGTATGGCTTGGCGAAGAAGAAGTTGAGCTTGAGCTTGCGGGCGATGAGCTGGTGATCGGCGAACTCCTTCCCGTTATCGCTGGTGGCGGTGTGCAGATGAGGCTTCCACTGGCGCAGCGCCGCTATGGTGGCCTTTGCCACCAGGGCCGATTCCTTGCGAGGCACCTTGCGCATGAGCAGCATGCCGCTGGCGCGGTCGTTGATCGTGACGATCGCTCCCTTGTGCTTGCGCCCGATGATCGTGTCGATCTCCAGGTCGCCGAAGCGCTTGCGCTTCTCGACCACCTTGGGGCGCTGGTCGATGTCCACCCGGCCGGCGATGATACCCCTGCTGTCCTTGGCCGCGCCTCGCTTGCGGTAGCGTTTGCCGCGCGTGCGCAGGTGCTGGTGCAGGTGGCCGCCGCGCTTCTTGTCCTGCCAGATGTACTGATAGATGCGCTCGTGGGACACCATGTCGCGCCCTTCCTTGCGCGCTACCCCTACGATCTGCTCGGGGCTGAGCTTGCCCCGCAGGCCCACATCCACCTCGGCCCGCATGGCGGCAGTGAAGCGCACGGCCTTGGGCTTGTCCTTCTTGCGCTGGGCGCTCTTACGCTCGGCCAGGTCGGCGCTGTAGGCCCCGCTGCGCCCATCGCAGTTGAGCCTGAGCTCGCGGCTTACCGCCGACTCCGACTTACCGATGGCCTCAGCGATCTGCTTCTGTTGGTACCTGGCCTTCTTCATGCGCTGTATGATGCACCTTTGCTCATCGGTGATATGGCTCATTCTTGCAACGGATTGTACCCCGGAACAAGGGTAGGCCGTATCCTCCGTTCAGCGGGGAGCGAGGGGCGCAAGCCTCTCCTCCTCCTGAAGAAATGTTCAGCCCTCTTGCCGGTCTATCCGATTGCGTTTATGGGTTGAATCCGTGATCGTTTGTTCGCGGCATGAAGAAGCATGATGCACGCAAGGACAGTTTGGAAGTGAAGCATGAGCGTCGCAAACAGGTCGTTCGACTGCACTTGAAGGGCAAGGGACCCATGGAGATCGCGGAGCTCACTGGACTTACGTGGCCAACGGTGCGAACAGCGATCGACCTGTATGAGAACGGGGGCTGGCAAGCGCTGAAGTACCGGCAAGTAGGTCGCCGCAAGGGTCAAGGTCGCACGCTGGATGCCCAGCAGGAAGCACGTGTGCGCCGAATGATCAATGAGAAGCGCCCTGAGCAATTGAAACTGGACTTCGCGCTATGGAACAGAAGCGCAGTGGGCCAACTGATCGAGCGCGAGTGTGGGGTGAAGCTGAGTGTGCGCGCGGTGGGCAAGTATCTGAACCGCTGGGGCTACACGCCGCAGAAGCCGATCAGGCGCGCTTATGAGCGCAATGAACGTGCGATACAGCAGTGGAAAGAACAGGAGTATCCGGCCATTGCGATGCAGGCTCGAAAGGAGAAGGCTGAGATCCACTGGTTGGATGAGACGGCCATTGTGAATACCGACGTGCGGGGCCGTAGCTACGCCAAGCGCGGCAAAACGCCCGTGGTATATGCACCAGGCTCGCGATCCAAGCTATCGATGATCTCCACGGTCACCAACAAGGGGGAAGCCAGTTGGGAGATCATCGACGGCAACTACGGCATCGACCAGTTGCTCTCATTCCTGAAGGCCCTGATCAAGGGTAAGCGCCGGAAACTGTACGTGATCATGGACAACCTGCGCGCCCATCACAGCAAACGCGTCAAGGAATGGGTGAAGGACCACGCAGATCGCATCGCAGTGTTCTACCTGCCCAGCTACGCACCCGAACTCAATCCTGACGAGCGGCTCAATGGGCATTTGAAGAACGGTCT
>CAZJTB010000191.1:0-3986 GCA_964548485.1 uncultured Chryseobacterium sp.
TTGCTGATGATGTGCACCTTCATGCCTTCGATGCTGAAGGGCTCGCCCTCCTCCACATCGGCGTAGTTGCTGTACGACACCTCGTGGCCATCGAAGATCATCACCTGCCCGCTGCCGATGGTCTCGAGCATGTCGGCATCGGTGATCACCACGCCGGTGTCCTCGCCCAGGCCGATGCCGATGGCCGAAGGGTTGGCCGCCACCGCCTGCGTGAGGCGGCTGAAGCGGCCACGCTCCACGAAATGGCTGTCGATGATCACGTCGTGTATGAGCGCGGCGCCGGTGGTGAGCTTCACACCGCCCTTGATGAGGCCGCTGGCGCTGTGGCCCTGGTAGATCATGGTGCTGCTCATGCACATGGCGCCCGCGCTGGTGCCCGCGATCACGAAACCCGCCTCCTCCTCGTAGCGGCGCTTCATCAATTGCAGGAAGGCCGTGCCGCCGAAGATGGTGGTGAGGCGCAGCTGGTTCCCGCCGCTCATCATCACGCCGTCGCACTTCGCGAGGCGCTTGATCATCTCGGGGCGCACCTGGCTCCGGTCGCGGATGTCGAGCACGTCGATGTCCTTCACCCCCAGCTTGCCGAAGGCGCCGATGTAATTCTCCGCCACCTCATCGGGGATACTGCTGGCGCTGGTGATCACCGCGATGCGCGCGCTGGTGCCGCCCATCTCATCCACCACGCGCTTGAGGATGCCTTCCTCGATGAAGCTGTGCGTGAAGACCTTGGTATTGTGCCCGCCTTCCGGCTCCTTGCCCTTGTCCTCGTTGCCGCCGATGGCGATGAGCTTGCCTTTGGGTGTCATGCAGTTCGGTTTCCCCCGCCCCCGGCCGCCAAAGTAGATGCCTCTCCGGAAACCGTGAACCCCGTGTTGCCGAAGTATGAACAACCCACCTCGCTATATTGGTCCGGTTGATGGTTACCGGCTTACCCAACCCTCAACCTGTCATCCCGGCCTTGAGCCGGGGCAACCTTCAACCCATCAACCTCCTCATGAGGATCCTCGAACTCAAGGCCATGCGTGGCCCCAACAGCTGGTCCGTGCGCCGTCACAAGCTCATCGTGATGCGCCTCGACATCGAGGACCTGGAGCAGCGGCCCACCGACAAGATCCCCGGATTCCTCGAACGCATACAGGCGCTGCTGCCCAGCATGCAGAGCCATCGCTGCAGCGAGGACCATGAGGGCGGCTTCTGGATGCGGGTGAAGCGCGGCACCTGGATGGGCCACGTGATCGAGCACATCGCCCTGGAGATCCAGACGCTGGCAGGCATGGAGACCGGCTTCGGCCGCACGCGCAGCACGCGCGAGGAAGGCGTGTACAACGTGGTCTTCAGCTACATCGAGGAGCCCGTGGGCATGTACGCGGCCAAGGCGGCGGTGCGCATCGCCCAGGCCCTCATCGATGGCACGCCCTACGACCTCGCCGACGACATCCAGAAGATGCGCGAGATCCGCGAGGAGAGCCGGCTCGGACCATCAACAGGCAGCATCGTGCAGGAAGCCGTATCGCGCGGCATCCCCTACCTGCGCCTGAACGGCCAGAGCCTCGTGCAGCTTGGCCACGGTGTTCACCAGAAGCGCATCCGCGCCACCATCACCAGCAAGACCAGCAACATCGGGGTGGAGATCGCCTGCGACAAGGAGGAGACCAAGCAGCTGCTCGAGAGCTACGAAATCCCCGTGCCCAAGGGCCGCGTGGTGCGCAGCGAAGAGGGCCTGAAGGATGCGCTCGAAGTGGTGGGCTATCCCTGCGTGATCAAGCCCATCGGGGGCAACCACGGCCGCGGCGCCACCATCGGCATCAAGAACTGGGAAGAGGCCGTGCCCGCATTGGCCAAGGCGAAGGAGATCAGCCGCAGCGTGATCGTGGAGCGCTACATCACCGGCCTGGACCACCGCTTGCTGGTGATTGACCACAAGTTCGTGGCAGCGGCCAAACGCACGCCGGCCTGCGTGGTGGGCGATGGCCAGCGCACCATCGCGCAGCTCACCGAGGAGGTGAACAAAGACCCGCGCCGCGGATTCGGCCACGAGAACGTGCTCACCCGGATCGACATCGACGACCACACGCTGAAACTGCTCGGGCTGAAAGGCCTTACCCCTGACAGCGTGCCGAAGAAGGACGAAGTGGTCTATCTGAAAGCCACCGCCAACCTCAGCACCGGCGGCACGGCCGATGATGTCACCGAGGTGGTTCACCCCTTCAACGTCTTCCTCGCCGAGCGCATCAGCCGCATCATCGACCTCGACATCTGCGGCATCGATGTGATGACCGACGACATCAGCATCCCGCTGAACGAGAGCGGCGGCGCCGTGCTGGAGGTGAACGCCGCACCGGGCTTCCGCATGCACCTGGACCCCACCGGCGGCATCGGGCGCAACGTGGCCGAGCCCGTGGTGGACATGCTCTTCCCGCCCGGCACGCCCAGCCGCATCCCCATCATCGCCATCACCGGCACCAACGGCAAGACCACCACCACGCGCCTCACCGCGCACATCATGCGCAACGTGGGCTACAAGGTGGGCATGACCTGCAGCGACGGCGTCTATATCCAGAACCGCCTGCTGATGAAGGGCGATTGCACCGGTCCGGCCAGCGCGCAGTTCGTGCTGAAGGAGCCCGTGGTGGACATGGCCGTGCTGGAAACAGCGCGTGGCGGTCTGGTGCGCAGCGGCCTCGGCTTCGAGCATTGCGATGTGGCCATCGTCACCAACGTGGCGGCCGATCACTTGGGCTTGAAGGACATCCACACGCTGGAGGAACTCGCGCATGTGAAGAGCACCGTGCCGCGCAGCGTGCGCCGCGATGGCTACGCGATCCTCAACGCCGACGATGAGCTGGTGATGGCCATGCGCAAGCAGTGCGATTGCAAGATCGCCCTCTTCAGCCTCGACGAGAACAACCGCTTGATCCGCCAGCACTGCAAGCTCGGCGGCCTCGCCGCCATCTACGAGAACGGCTTCGTCACCATCAGCAAGGGCGAATGGAAACTGCGCATCGAGAAGGCCGTGAACATCCCGATCACCTATGGCGGCAAGGCGGTCTTCAACATCCAGAACGTGCTGCCCGCCGTGCTCGCCGCCTACGTGCAAGGCGTGAAGATCGAAGAGCTGCGCGAGGCGCTCATGACCTTCGTGCCGGGCGCCGCGCAGACGCCGGGCCGCCTCAACCTCTTCCAGTTCCGCAACTTCCAGGTGGTGGTGGACTACGCCCACAACCCGCACGGCTTCGAGGCGCTGGGCAAATTCCTCAGCAAGATCCCGGACAGCCCCAAGGTGGGCGTGATCGCCGGCGTGGGCGACCGCCGCGACGAGGACACCGTGAACCTCGGCCGCCTCAGCGCGCAGATGTTCGATGAGATCATCATCCGCCAGGACCGCAACCTTCGCGGCAAAACCGACGACGAGATCATCGCGCTCATGGTGAAGGGCATCACCGAGGTGGACCCGAACAAGAAGTACACCATCATCAAGAAGGAGGAGGAAGCCATCCGTCACGCCATCGCCACGGCCAAGCCCGGCAGCTTCCTCACGCTTTGCAGTGATGTGGTGCCCGATGCCCTCGCGCTTGTGCTGAAGCTGAAGGAGGAAGATGAGAAGGTGGCCTTCAGCAAGGAGGATATCCCCAATAGGAATAAGGAGTTAGTGGGATGAGAGTTGATCCAGCTTGAGTGCTGGAGTGCGGCAACGAATTCAAGAATGAAGAAAGCCCTGACGATGCCAAACCCCACCTGGTATACCATTATCATGGTATGCATTATGATCCAAGCCTTTGCGGGATGGTCCATTGCCAGGAATAACCAAGCTGAAAAGGACTCTGAGAAGAAGAGGAATGCCACCACAGGGCAACTCAAACCGGAGGCGCAGTCAAAGCGAAAGGACACACCGCTCCTTCAACCCTCCATAGGCGACCATGATAGGTCTCGGTCGGGGGAGTCGAATGGACCGAGCTTCCATATGGATCGGCACCTAGAAGAGCGGT
>CAZJTB010000191.1:4027-5769 GCA_964548485.1 uncultured Chryseobacterium sp.
GCGTCAATGGCCAATCTCCTATCAATGTCCGCCTTGTCAATGGATTATTCATTGTCGAGGGGAGATTCTTTGATCTCGAAAACAAGCTCGTAGCCGAATTGAAGAATGGAGAATGGACTTACAATCCCAGTGCTGCCTGGAGGAGGAACTATGACGACCATGCTTTCGAGGTTATTGACAATACTGGCATGGTTGTGCTCAAGGTTTACTTCAAGGACTCACGCACGATACAACTTGAGGGGGTTATTGTCACTCCCCAATATGTGCTCGTTGCGACCGCGGGTGGCGTCCGGACGGTGCCCAACTTAAACGGTCACGCTAGTGAACAGGAGGCGTTTTGGAATCGGCAGGGGATGGATTGGAAAGATTTCGTAAGGCAGAAAGCCTCGGCTATTCAGCCGATGTTCTCATACGACGGTGATAATTGGCTTGGAAAGCGACGCTGAGCCTCTCCGGTTGAAGCCCACGCGGGGTTTATACCCATCTGGACATAGCGTGCACGAAAGCGGCAGTTTCTGAGCGTAGCCTGCGGCTACGCTCGACAAGATCAGATCAACGCAGCCTGCGGCTGCCTCGGATGACCCGCGTTCGCTTGCAGACACAAGCTGCTTAGTGCTTGCATTGTTGTGCGTAGCCACAGGCTACGCGCAGTTCAAATTCCGGCAGCAAGCCTCCATTCAAATGGACATCAATGGACGCGGATGGTCAGATAAGCGTCCATCCGCGACCATTGATGTCCATAACAACCAATGCTGCACAGGCTTTACCGCCCGCAGCCTTCATGGAAACCGCCGCTCTTACCGGAGATGCCCCTACATTCGATCGTCGCTGAGCTACAGGACCCACCAGCCCACCCTGCCATGACACACGCACGCCATGCAATTGGCCAGGGCTCCCTCGCGAGCCTGCTCACCATGCTGCTCGCCGCATCATCGAGCGCGCAGCCCTATTCAGGCACGATCTTCATCGACCCCGACATCATCACCGACAGCGACCCAACGACGCTGGTCTCCGTCACCTACACGGGCCAGGGCATGGTCACGGTGTACGACCGGCGTCCGCCCGGATGGGTCACCATCAATGCCTACCTCTTCGACGTGGTGTGGATGGACGGCCTTACCTGCGTGGCCATGGTGAACCCTGAGTTCGGCAGCGAGGCTGCGGCAGCATTCGAGGCGCAGCGCTATGCCGAGGCCGTGGGCCGCATCCCCACCTGCCTGCGCACCGATGTGGATGCGCTGTGGATCCATGCGGGCGTTTACGCCTTCGGTGGCGGCAACCAGTCCATCCTCATCCACACGGGACGAGGCGAGGAGTACATCGCGCAGGGCATCCTCGCGGAGACCCTGGTACACGAGGCCACGCACACCTCGTTGGATGCAACGCATGCCGCCGCGCCGGGATGGATCGCCGCGCAGCAGGCCGACCCCAACTTCATCTCCACCTACGCCGCCGCGAACCCCACCACGGAGGATGTGGCCGAGAGCTTCCTGACCTGGCTGGCCGTGCGCCACCGGGCCGCGCGCATCTCCACCGCCAACTTCAACACCATCACGGCCACCATCCCCAACCGGCTGGCCTACTTCGATGCCATGCCCTGCGACCTCTTCCCCATCACCTCGGGCGTTGGAATGGACGAGGGCACGGGCGCCGCGCAGCGCATCGTGCTCTTCCCCTCGCCGGCCACGGAGTGGGTGATGCTGCGCAGCTCAGCGCCTCTTCCCACCGGCGCCCGCGGCGCG
>CAZJTB010000192.1:0-5725 GCA_964548485.1 uncultured Chryseobacterium sp.
TCCCCGTTCAGCATCAGCTACGGGAAGATGATGATGTGGTTCTTCCTGGTGTCCGACGCCCTGACCTTCAGCGGGTTGCTGGTGGCCTACGGCTTCGTTCGCCACAGCACCACCGAAGCTTGGCCCATAGGCGAGGAGGTGTTCCGCGCCTTGCCCTTCCTGCACGGCAGCTACCCGCTCATCTATGTGGCCCTCATGACGGCCATCCTCATCTTCAGCTCCGTGACCATGGTGCTGGCGGTTGAGGCAGGCCATCGCATGGACAAGGGCGGGGTGATCAAATGGCTCTTCGCCACGGTGATCGGCGGCGCCTTTTTCGTGGGCAGCCAGGCCTGGGAGTGGAGCCACTTCAACCATGGCAGCGGCGGTTACATCACCACGGCCGATGGCGCGAAGTACTGGGTGGAGACCACGGACCACGACACCCACGATCCGTCGCATGCCGAGGGCTTCCAGCTGGTGAAGGCCCTGCCGCGCCATTACCTGCTGCCCGATACCCTGCCTGGGGGAGCGCCTGTTGCGCCCATCACCGGCGAGGCCGCCCAAGCCCTGTGGAAGAACAAGGTCGTGTACATGGCCGGAGCGCCCTTCCCTTGGAGCGCGCACGGCGTGGAGTACAACGAGTATGGCCCGCAGCAGTACGCCAACTTCTTCTACTTCATCACCGGCTTCCACGGCTTCCACGTGTTCAGCGGGGTCGTCATCAACCTCATCGTGCTGCTCATGGCCATGCGCGGCATCTTCCACCGCCGGGGCCATTACGAGATGGTCGAGAAGGCCGGCCTGTACTGGCACTTCGTTGACCTGGTGTGGGTGTTCGTGTTCACCTTCTTCTACCTCCTCTGACAATCACGCATCATGGAGCGCGACGACATCATCGAATACAGCCTCGACGCCCACCACAGCGAGGAGGAAGGGAAGAAGATCCGTCGGAAGATCTGGCTGGTGACCCTGCTGCTGGCGGTGGTCACCACGGTGGAGGTGGCGCTGGGCGCCTACTGGAAGGAGTGGATGCCCAACAGCTGGAACCTCGTGAAGTGGAGCTTCGTGGTGCTCACCCTGGTGAAGGCCACCTACATCGTGATGACCTTCATGCACCTGGGCGATGAGCGGCGCAACATCCGCGCGATCATCCTGCTGCCCTACGCGTTGTTCATACTGTACCTGATCTTCATCGCGATCTGGGAATCGCAGTATGTCCACTACATCTGGCAGAACTACCTCTGAGCGGGAGCTCGCCTTGCGCGCACGGCGCAAGCGCTGGATCCTGGGAGGCATCGCTGTCTTCGTGCTGGCGCTCTTCGTCTTCTTCAGCCCGTGGCTGGGGATGGCCCGGCACCGCTTCAACTTCCTGCCATACTACGGCCCCAAGGAGACCGTCGTGGTCATGCGCGATGGCAAGGCCGTGATCGATACGGTGTACCACACGGTGCCCCCGTTCCGCTTCATCGACCAGTTCGGCAGGCCCTTCACCGAGAAGGATGCGGAGGGCAAGATCATCGTGGCCGATTTCTTCTTCACGCGCTGCGGCACCATATGCCCGAAGATGACCGTGCAGATGCAGCAGCTCCAGTTGAAGCTCGATGATCCCGCATTCAAGGACGTGGTATTCCTGAGCCATACCGTGGACCCCGAGCACGACACCCCGGAGGTGCTCAACGCGTACGCCCGCAGGCACCAGGCCGATACCGCGCGTTGGAAGTTCCTCACCGGGGCCAAGGCCGACATCTATCTGCAGGGAAGCGAAGGCTATCACGTGGCCGCGCGCGAAGAGGTGATGGAGCCCGGCGGATTCCTCCATTCGGAGCTCTTCGTGCTGGTTGACAAGGACCGGCGCATCCGCGGCTATTACGACGGCACCACCATGAAGGGCATGAACGATTGCGCCAACGACATCAAGATGCTGCTGAAGGAGGAGAAGGTGAGGCGCGCCGAGGCTGCACGCGCCCGCCGCTGAACGATGATCGATCAAGAGCGTTCTCCAGCCATGCGCGCACCCTACCCCAAGCCCGTCCTGAAAGCCGATGATGCGAAGGCCAAGCGGCTCATCTGGATTTTCTCGGCCATCGTCTTCCTCGCCGTGGTGGTGCTGAACCGCGTGCAATTGGAGGCGCCTGCGGGGCTCGATATCCACGTGTTCGCCCGCATCAATGCAATCATCAACTCAGCCGTGAGCCTGCTGCTCATCGCTGGTCTCCTCACCGCGCGCGCGGGACGCTGGACAGCGCACAGGGGCGTCATGCTGTCGGCCATGGCCCTGTCGCTGCTCTTCCTGGTCTCCTACATCCTTCACCACCTCTTCGCGGGCGATACGCCCTACGGCGGGCAAGGCGCGGTGAGGGTCCTGTATTTCATGATCCTCGCCTCGCATATCCTGCTGGCCGCGGGCTCGCTCCCTTACATCCTCTTCACGGCGCACCGAGCCCTCAGCGGCCGCTATGCGGAGCACCGGAAGCTGGCCCGGCGCACCTGGCCCATCTGGCTGTACGTGAGCGTGAGCGGCGTGGTGGTGTACTTCATGATCTCGCCCTATTACTGAAGGCCGATGCCCCTTCGAAGCGCGCGATTACCTTTACATCGCATGGGCAGGCGTCTTTTGATCATCCTGGTCGTCCTCGCGCTCGCATGGCTTCCGGCCGATGCGCTGGCACAGGGTTGCGCCATGTGCAAGGCGGTGGCCCAAGGCGAAGGCGTCTTCGGCGGCGAGCAAGCGATCGGTCGCGGCCTCAATCGCGGCATCCTCTTCCTGATGGCGGTGCCCTACGTGCTGCTGTTCCTGCTCTTCCGCAAGCGCATCGTGGGCTTCTTCAAAGAGTTCGCCGGGGCGCAGGGATGAGGGAGCGGTGCTCCTCGGATTCCAATTCGGAAGTCCTGGCTCCGAGGTTTCGATTCCGCTGAACGCCTCTACCGCACCAGCAGCCAGGCTGAGCGCTTTCCGCTCGAGCGCACCGTTTCGAGGGCGGCCAGGGCTTCGGCGCGCGTGGCGTAGCTCCCGTACGCCACCGGGTGCAGGTCGCCGCGCTGCCGCAGGCGACGAGCCGGGAATCCCTGGGCCAGCAGGTCGCTCAGCATGCGGTCGGCATTCTCGGGCTGGGCGAAGCAGCCGCCCACCACATGGAAGCGCATCGATGCATCGGTGCTGACCGGCCGTTGGGCGATCACCACCCGCGTGGTGTCGGCGGCGGCGACGGAGGTCTTGCGGAAGTCCACTTTCACGCGCACATCGGATTCGGCGTCAAGCACCACTTCATGCACGCCGGTGTCAGTCGCTGGCAAGCGCATCGGCTCGGGGACGGAAACTGGTGCGAAGCCGGCCTCGGAAGGGGGCGCATAGGTCGGCGCCGGGCGCGTCTTCAGCCCGGCCATGCCCTGCCATGGCGCATCGTGGCCTTGGCTGGCGCGGTAGGCCAGCACGGCCGCGCCCCCGATGAGCAGCGCGGCCACGGTGGCCGCCACCGCCCAGGGGAAGGCCTTCCGCTCCGCGCGCTTGGCCGGCATCGCGATCACGGTGGGCTCCTGCGGGGCGGCTGCCCGCTTCAGCACCCCTACGGGCACGGCGGGCAATGGCCTCAGGCCGAAGGCCTCTTTGGAGAAGCTCGCGCGCCGGTCGGGATCGAACTGGAGGTTGTGCTCGGCATCGCGGTAGAAGATGCCGATGCGCTCCAGCTCCAGCCGCCCGCTGCGGTCAAGCGCATCGCGCCAGCCGTTCACCTCGGCATCGATGCGTGCCGTGGCCTGGTCGAAGCCGATGCCCTCGCGCTTGGCCAGATGGTCGGCCAGGAGGCCGTCGTTGCGCACCAGGTGCCGGTTGAAGCTGAGGTCCTTGCCGGGCGGGTGGATCAGCTTGCGCGCCTCGTCCAGCCGGGCCGGGCGGTAGTGCGTGAGGAAGCCGCCCCATTGCGGCACGATCACGCAGTCGTGGCAGAACAGGAGGTCGTGCAGGTCGCGCTCGATGCCCATGGTTGCGTGGCCAAATCTAGAGCGCCGCCACCCTACGGCGGGCCTCTTCCAAATCGGCCGGCGTATCCACGCAGAATGAGGGGTGGGTGGTGAGGCCGATGCGCACCTTGAGGCCGTTCTCCAGCCAGCGCAGCTGCTCCAGCGATTCGGCCGTCTCGAGCGTCGAAGGGGCCAGCCCCACGATGCGGTCCAGCACATCGCACCGGTAGCCGTAAAGGCCCACATGCTTCAGGAAGCGGAAGCGCGCATGGCGCGGACCGGTTCCGGCGTCGCGCAGGAAGGGGATGCATGCCCGGCTGAAGTAGAGCGCGTCCATCTGCGCGTCAACGGTGATGAGCACCTCGCCTGGATCATCCAGGTCGCGGTCGTCGGTGACCACCTGAGCCAGCGTGGCGATGCCGCCATGGGCCGTGCGCAGCGCCTGGCAGAGCTCATCGATCTGCGCCGGCTCGATGAAGGGCTCGTCGCCCTGGATGTTCACCACGGCATCGTACCGGTCCACGCCGCTGATCATGAGCGCCTCATGGCAGCGGTCGGTTCCGCTGGGGTGCGCAGGCGAGGTCATCACGCATTGCCCGCCATGCGCGAGCACATGGTCCATCACGCGCCGATCATCGGTGGCCACGACCACCTCGTGCAGCGCATCCGAGCGACGCGCCTGCTCCACGACGCGCATCACCATGCTCGTGCCGCCGATATCCACCAAGGGCTTGCCGGGCAGCCGGGTGCTGGCGTACCGGGCGGGGATCACGCCGAGGATGCGCATGGATCAAGGCCTTCGTTCATGCGCGTGCACCGTGAGGTCGGCGATGCGCACGGGCAAGGTATCGCGCAGCCAGCCATACGCTGTGAAGGCATCATCGGGCCGGCGCACCTCGGGGCTCAGCATGAAGAGCCGGACGGTGGTCCATTCGCCGGGCTGCACGGTAGCCAGGTCCGCATCGATGGCCCGATAGCCATAGCTGTGGCCCTTGTGCTCGAAGGTGCCCACCAGCGAGGCCTTCGGCAGGGAGCCATCCGCCGGGCGCTGGAACCGGCAGGCCACCTCCAGCCAGGCGTGGTCGCGCCCGGTGAGCCGAGACCAGGTGGTTCGCCAGGCAGGCGAGAAAGCCTGCTGCTTCGAGAGCAAGGAGCCCGCGCCAGGTTCTTCCGCATCCAGGGTGAGGCTCACCAGCGCCTTGCGGGTGTACCGCGATGCATCCGGCGCGCCTTGATCGCCGTTGTAGGCGCGGTCCACGAGCAACAGGTCCTCGAAGCCAGCAGGCCTCGCGGTGGCGAGGAAGGCGCTGCGGTAGGCGGGCCAGGTCATGCGCGAGGTGTGCAGGATTTCGTGATTGATCTGCCAGGTCTGGAACAGGTTGAGCGCGATGAGCGCCAGCAGCAAGGGGAGGCCAGCCAGCATGCGCGCGCGGCGTTGCCTCATCCAATCGCAGGCGGCGGCCAGGGGCAGCGCCATCAGCGGATAGCTCTGCACCAGGGCGCGCTGCCCGAAGCTGTCGGCGTACCACCAGCAGCTCCAGCTCGTGACCACCCAGAGGTTGAGCGCGATGAAGGCGCCGATGGCCCACCGCCAGTTGGATCCGGAGCGCCACAGCGGGATCAGGCCCAGCAGCGCGAATGCCATCAGCGGGGTGTACACCAGCCAGCCCTTGCGGAAGCTGAACAAGGCCTCCCACGTGTAGGGATGCAGGAACTCGAAGCCTTCGCCGGGATTGTTGTAGCTCATGTAGAACCATTTCCCGGTCATCCATTTCCAGTAGCCCAG
>CAZJTB010000193.1:0-5702 GCA_964548485.1 uncultured Chryseobacterium sp.
GCATATCCGAACGTCATCCACGGCGGCGTGCTTCAACCCCTTCGCATGCCATGAGCCGATTCCCCGAACGATTCAAGCACTTGCTGAGCGACCTGGGCCTTACGCTGAAGGAGGCCGGCGAGTGCTTGAGCATGGATAAGAGCAACGTGTCGCGCCTGTTGCGCAACCCGCATCCGAAGCCGCATCTGCTGGCCCGCATCAAGAAGGTATTCGGCGTGGATGCGGAGCGCTGGGTGCATGAGGATGAGGCCGCTTCCGCAGCGCCCATGCCTTCTTCCACCGATGAACCCTTACGCATCATCCACCTGGATCAATCGGACGATGCGCATCATGATCGCAAGGCAAAGCGCAAGCACCGCAAGCGCAAGGCCTTCCTGCGTGCCTTCGAGGAGTACGTGCGCCTGAAGACGAAAGAGGATGCCTGGAAACGCGAGAAGAAGCGCCGGAAGCGCGATGGCCGTAGCGGAGAGACCCCGTCGGGGGGGGGGGTAAGTAACTGGCGTTCAGCCGCGTGATTTCGCGCAGCGCGTCCGGGGTCCGCCGGGCCTTGGCGCTTGACCAAGCTCCCCGCCCTACTGCGCCCTTTCCAACCTCAGGTCCTTCACCCGCAGCATCACCGCGTACTCATTCCGCTGGCCGTTCTCCGGGCCGGTGCGGCCCATGCGGAAGCCCAGGTGCAGCGGGCGCTCCTCGCTGGCACGGCCCAGCAGCTCCAGGCCATTATGCATGGTGACATCGAAGCCGAGCAGGGCATACTCATCCACATCGGTGTTGTAGCGGCTCCGGTAAGCGGCGGTGAAGCGCTGCACCGCAGGGTCGGCATGGTCGATGAAGGAGCCGGCGGCGAAGGTGAAACCGATGGCATCCAGATCGGCCATGGCCACGGGCTCCAACTGCAGCCAGCTCTCGAGGCCCACCACCACCAGCTGCTGCTTGACCACGAGGCCTTTGAGCTTGCCCACGGCGGCGGTGACGAACTCCACATCCTCGCTGGGCACCACGATCACGTTCAGGCGCGCCGCATCGAGCCTGGCGGCCAGCTCGCCGATGTCGCGCCGGCCGGGCTTCAGCACCAGCACGCTATCGCGATAGCGGGCGCTCTGGGTGCTCAGCGCCGCGTTGATGCCATTGATGAACTGCTCCTGCAGGTCCTTGTCGGCGGCGATGTCGGGGCGCAAGGCGATGATGTTGTCGCGCGCATGCTTCGCGGCCACGTAGCGCGCGGCATGGCGCACCTGGTCGCTGCGGGCGGGCACGGCCTTGCTCACGTTGGGCAGGCCCAGCACCACCTTGTTGCTCTGCGGCACTGGGCACACGATGGGCAGCTTGGGATGGGCGCGCGCCAGCTGCTCGATGGCCGCGCGGTGGAAGGGCCCGATGGCGAGGTCCAGGTCGTTGATGGCGGGATCCTTCAGCGCCTTGCCCCATTGGCGCGCATCGTCGCCCACGTCGATGAGATCCACCTCGGCATGGAGGCCCAAGGCAGCCAGCGAGTCGAGCGCCAGGCGGGCGCCGCCCCAGAACTGCGCGGCGATGCGCGAGGCCTCATAGAAGCGCGGGCCACTGGCGGCATTGGCCGTGGCCTCCAGCACGCTGTCGTTGCGGGCCGCGGAGAACGGCAGCAGGAACCCGATGCGGTGCAGGGCGCTCGGCGGCTTCGCGGTCGTGGGCTCGGGCTTCGGCTCAGGCGCAGGGCCGCGCTGCGGGATGCGGATGGCCGCGCCGGCTTTCAGGCCTTCGGGCAGGCCGCCGTTCGCGCTCACGATCTCCTCCGGCTTCACGCCGTAGCGCTGACCCAGGCTGAAGAGCGTTTCGCCGGGCTGCACCACATGCTCGATCAGGTGCGTGGGCTCCGCCGGACGCATGGCCGGGTCCGCTGCGGTGGCCGCAGTGGCCTTCACGGGGATGATCACCTCCATGCCTTCGCGGAGGCCGCCGGTGAGCTCGGGGTTGCGCTCGAGCAGGTCGTTGATGTCGAGTCCGTAGCGCTTCGCGATGCCGAAGAGCGTCTCCTTCTTCGCCACGGTGTGCTTCAGCTCGCCATCCTTCAGCAGGTCGGGCGCGTTGCGCGCTTCCTTCTTCACCACGGCCGCCTGCGGGATCAGCAGCTCCTGACCGATGCGCAATCCATCCTTCGCGTCGGGGTTCGCCTTGAGCAGCTCATCCACCGGCACGGCATAGGCACGAGAGATGGCGAAGAGCGTCTGTCCTTGCTGCACCGCGTGCACGGTGAACTTCTTCCCATCAATCGTGCGGGTCTCCTGAGACCAAGAGGCAAGAGGCAGGAGCAGGAGCAGGGGCAGGAGGCACGATGCAGGAAGCAACCTCCAACCCGCAACCTGCGCGGGCCATGCGCGCCGGCCCAACTCCCAGCCTTCCTCGGTTTCAACCTGCGACCTCATTCCCATTCGATGGTGGCGGGCGGCTTGCTGCTGATGTCGTACACCACGCGGTTCACGCCCTTCACGCGGTTGATGATGCTGTTCGAGATCCGTGCCAGGAACTCATAGGGCAGGTGGCACCAGTCTGCGGTCATGCCGTCGGTGCTGGTCACGGCGCGCAGGGCCACGGCGTTCTCGTAGGTGCGCTCGTCGCCCATGACGCCCACGCTGCGCACGGGCAGCAGGATGGCGCCGGCCTGCCACACCTGGTCGTAGAGGCCTTCCTCGCGGAGGCCCTGGATGAAGATGTGATCGACCTCCTGCAGCAGGGCCACCTTCTCGGGCGTGATCTCGCCAAGGATGCGGATGGCGAGTCCGGGCCCTGGGAAGGGATGCCGGCCGAGGATGTTGGGGTCGAGGCCGAGCTCGCGGCCCACGCGCCGCACCTCGTCCTTGAAGAGCAGGCGCAGCGGCTCCACCACCTGCAGCTTCATGCGATCGGGCAATCCGCCCACATTGTGGTGGCTCTTGATGGTGACGCTGGGGCCGTTCACGCTCACGCTCTCGATCACGTCGGGGTAGATGGTGCCCTGGCCCAGCCACTTCACATCCTGGATGCGGTGCGCCTCGCGGTCGAAGACCTCGATGAAGGTGCGGCCGATGGCCTTGCGCTTGGTTTCGGGCTCCTCCAGCCCTTTCAGCGCGGCATAGAACTCGGCCTTCGCGTCCACGCCGGCGATGTTGAGGCCGAGGTGGCGGTAGCTCTCGAGCACGCGCTGGTACTCGTCCTTGCGGAGCAGTCCGTTGTCCACGAAGATGCAGTGCAGGCGATCACCGATGGCACGGTCGAGCAGGAGCGCGGCCACGCTGCTGTCCACGCCGCCGCTGAGCGCGAGCACCACCTGATCATCGCCGAGCTGCTGCTGCAGGCTGGCCACGGTGTGCTCCACGAAGCCGTGCGGCGTCCAATCACCGGTGCAGCCGCAGATGCCGATCACGAAGTTGTGCAGCAGCTGCAGGCCATCGGTGGTGTGGTACACCTCGGGGTGGAACTGCACCGCGTAGGTAAGCTGGTCGCGCAGGGCATAGGCGGCCACGGGCACGTCGGTGGTGCTGGCGATCACCTCCATGGCCTCGCTGGGCGCGGTGATGCTGTCGCCGTGGCTCATCCACACCTGCGTGCCGGCCTCGATGCCGTCGAAGAGGTGGCTATCCGTGAGGGTGCTGAGGTGGGCCCTGCCGTACTCGCGGATGCGGCTCTTCTCCACCGGCGCGCCCATGCGCTTGGCGATGAGCTGCGCGCCGTAGCACACCGCGAGGATGGGCTTGTGGCCGATGATGCCGCTGAGATCGGTATCGGGCGCGTTGGCATCGTGCACGCTGCTGGGGCTGCCGCTGAGGATCACACCCTTCACGTTGGGGTCGTGGGCGAACTGCTGCGCCTTGCTGAAGGGATGGATCTCGCAATAGACATTGAGTTCGCGCACGCGGCGGGCGATGAGCTGCGTGTATTGCGAGCCGTGGTCGAGGATGAGGATGGATTCGGGCAAACCGGGTACGCCGCGCGGATGGGCGCTGCGGCGGCGGGCGAAGGTAGCCCGGCACCGCCGAGCAGGTGGTCACGCCTCGGCGACCAGCGTGAACCGGTTGTCCAGGGGATCGAGTGCATCGAGCAGCTCATCAAGGAATCGATCGCCATGGGCAGCCAGCCAGGGCAGCACGCTCTCGCGCCGCTCCTGCAGGCCGCCCCTAGGGAACAGATCGGCCATCAGGGCCTGCACGCGCGCCACCTGCACCGCTTCCCTCCTGCGCAGCGCCCTGTCCATCCGCTGGCCGATGCCTTCGAGCTGCCGGTTCATGCGGGCCTGAACGGCGGCGACATGCATTTCCAAGGTCGGGTCTATCGCCTTCGCCCTGCGGGACAGTTCATCCAACGCTCGATGGACCGAATCGCGCTCCGTATCCACAGCGGTCGAGACCCCAGTGGCCAAGTGAACGGCCTTATTGACGAGCACGTGCTCTGGCAGGAAGAGGTCGTGGAGCGACAGGTTCATCTTCTGCCTGAGCGCCTCTACCGCCGGGCTGAGCAAGGCCGCGCTTGTCCGCAGCAGCACGGCTGGCATGGGCACCTGCACGGCTTGGAAGAGCCAGCGGAGCTGCATCCAGTAGGCCAGCTCGCCACCGCCACCGATGTAGGCCACATTCGGCAGTACCGTCTCTTGGTAGACCGGGCGCAAGAGCACGTTGGGTGAATAATCCTGGGGCCGCAGCTCCATGTCGAGCAGCAATTCATCCAGGCTGAATCGCGGACCGCCATCCAGGACCTGGAATTGCCCGGCCTGCCTCTCGATCCGCGAGCGATGGCCCGCCCTTAGATGGAACAGGTTCACCTGGCGCGCATGCGCCTGCGGCTCGTACCGCTCGCGCAACAGCTCGTCAGCATAGGTCACGGCCCGGTGCGCTATCCCATTCACCAGTTCTTCGCGCATCACCGGAATGAAATGCTCCTTCAGCGCCCGGTCATCACCATCGATGATGACCAGGCCGAATCGGCCGAAGAGGGCATGCACGAAGCGACGGGTGGCCTCAGCCAAGGTGCGTCCAGGCGCATAGCATTCGCGGATGAGCTCGGCCAGCCTGGCTCCATGGGCAGTGTGGCTGATGAGCCGGGCAGCTTCTTCCACGGTGCCAGTTATTCCATCGAGCGGCAATCGGCCCACCGCGCCACCGGCTTGCCCCGGCCATTCGACTTTGCTGCTGCCAATCCATGCATGATCGATCTCGGCCCGGTCGTGGTCCTCCGAAGCCATCCAGAAAACCGGCACGACCGGCCTGCCCAAATCGCTTGAAAGAAGCCTGGATAACCGGATGGTATTCAAGAGCTTGTACGTGGTGTACAGCGGCCCAAGGAAGAGGCAGAGCTGGTGGCCCGTGGTTACGGCAAGCGCATCCGGATGGGAGAGGTCATCCAGGCTCTTCGATACTTCACTGCCGAGTTCCAGACCGTGGTACTGCTTGCGCAGGGCCTGCAGCAGGGCTGCCCTGTTGGCCTCCGGGAACCGGCGCTGGCCGGCCGCTTCACGCAGCCCTTCCAGCGTTGGCGCGAACTGCCTGAATGCCCCCAGGAAGTCGTCACCCGCCAGATGATCGAGCACGAGCTTGGAGAAGCGGCCCGTATCGGCGTACTCGATATGATGGGTGCGCATCCGCAGGGCGCGAATGTACCGGCGGCATGGCCAGGACCTGCTCAGGAAAGCAGGCGCTGCCGCAGGGCGAACTCCAACTGCCGGTTGGCTTCCTCGAGCTTCCTGGTGTAAGCCT
>CAZJTB010000194.1:0-5677 GCA_964548485.1 uncultured Chryseobacterium sp.
CGGGTGGAGCAGCCCGGTTGGCGCGGTGTGGGATGCCAATGGGCGCATGTACGTCTGGGAGAAGCGGGGCCGCGTATGGATCGTGGAGAATGGCGTGCGGCTCCCGAACCCCTTGCTCAACATCGACCAGGAGGTGGGCAACTGGGGTGATTACGGCATGCTCGGCTTCGCGCTCGACCCGAACTTCCTCAGCAACGGCCGCATCTACTGCATGTACACGGTTGACCGGCACCACCTGCTATACTTCGGCACGCCCAACTACAATCAGTTCGCGAGCGAGCCCAATGCCGCCTGCATCGTGCGCATCACGCGGTACACGGCCATCGGCCCGGCATTCACCTCGGTTGACCCTGCCAGCAGGCTCGTGCTCCTGGGCGAGACCATGTCAACCGGCGCGCCCCTTCTTTACAACACCCACGGCCCTGGCACATTGCTCTTCGCGCGCGACGGGACGCTCCTGGCCAGCATCGGCGATGGCGCCAGCGCTGGCAGCGTGGATGCTGGTGGGGCTGCAGAAACCTACGCTGCACAGGCGCTGACCGATGGCATCCTGCGCCCCGAGGAGAATGTGGGCGCGTTCCGCGCGCAGATGGTGAACTCCTTCAGCGGGAAGATCCTGCGGATGGACCCCAATACCGGCAACGGCATCCCCAGCAATCCATTCTATGATGCCGGCGCTCCGCGATCGGCGCGATCGCGCGTGTGGGCGCTCGGCCTGCGCAATCCGTACCGCATGACCTTGGTGCCGGGCACGGGAAGCACGAACCCGGCCGACGGCAACGTGGGCACCCTGCTCATCGGCGATGTGGGCTGGAGCAACTGGGAGGAGGCCAATGCGTGCACCGAAGGCGGACAGAACTTCGGCTGGCCCTTGTTCGAGGGTCTGGAGGAGCATCCGGGCTACATGGCCGCGCTCACGGAGAATCGCGACCATCCGAATCCGCTCTTCAACGCCACCAGCTGCAACCTGCCCTTCTTCCGCTTCCAGGACCTCCTGAAACAGGACCGGCCTTCGCATGTGAACGGGCATCCCAACCCATGCAACACCGCGGTGCAGGTGCCCAATACCACGCCCAAGTTCTACCACACGCGACCCTCCATCGATTGGCAGCACGGCAATCGCTCCCGCTGCGGAGGCTTCAACGGCTCCAATGCCATCACCTACGACCTGGACGATCCGCAATCGCCGGTACCCGGACCGCGCTTCGGCGGCTATGCGGCCATCGGCGGGCCTTGGTCGCAGTGGAACGGATTCCCCTCCGGTTATCGCGATTGCGCCTATCACGCCGATTACCCCGGCGGCTGGATCAGGCGCTTCGTTTACAACACGGCGGGCGAGGTGACGCAGGTACAGGACTTCGCCACGGGCCTGGGAGCGATCAACTGGTTGGGCGCTGGCCCCGATGGCTGCCTGTGGTACATCAAATACAATGGCGCGGAGCTGCGGCGCATCTGCAACACGGCCACCGTGAACCTGCCGCCAGTGGCCGTGGCCGCGCAGAACGTACAGTTCGGCCCGGGGCCGCTGCTGGTGCAGTTCAATGGCTCGGGCAGCAGCGATCCGGAAGGCGGGCCACTGACGTACCTCTGGAACTTCGGCAATGGAGCCGCCAACAGCTCGGCGACGAATCCGCTTCATCTCTTCACCGCTGCGGCAGGCGTGCCCACGAGCTATACCGTCACGCTCACCGTTACCGACAACACCGGGCAATCGGCCACGGCCACGCTGCTGGTCTCGTTGAACAACACCCCGCCCAATGTGGCCATCACCAACCCGCTGGCAGGGGCCACCTATCCGGTGGGCGTGGATACCACCTGGCAATTGGCCGCGCAGGTGAGCGATGCGGAGCACGGGCCCGCGCAGCTCAGCTATGCCTGGCAGGTGATCCTGCAGCACAACACGCATGAGCACCCCGGCCCCGTGGTTGAAACCGTCACCGCCCCGATGGTGACTTCGGGCGAGGGCTGCGATGGACAATCGTACCGGTACCGGGTGCTCCTCACGGTGACCGATGCCGCAGGGCTCTCGACCACGGCGGAGCGCATCATCCTTCCGCGATGCAGCGCCATCGCGCCAACGGCCATCATACAGGCAAGCGCCCTCGCGGGCCTCGCGCCATTCACCGTTCAATTCGATGGCACGGCCTCGTATGACCCGGGCATCATCACGGCCTATCACTGGGATTTCGGCGATGGCACGTTCAGCACGAGCCCTGCGCCGCTGAAGACCTACACCAGCACGGGCGACCGCACGGTGGTGCTCACCGTCACCGATGAGGATGGCCTCACGGGTCAGGCCTCGCGAACCGTGAGCGTCATCAGCTTGGGCCCGCCGCCATGCGCCGGTGCGGCCGGTGGCTTGGTCAGGCAGGTGTGGAACAACATCGGAGGCACCAGCGTGGCCGACCTGCTGAACGCGCCCAATTATCCGAACAACCCTTCGAGCACCTCGGTGATCACCAGCTTCCAGGGCCCCACCAACGCCGCCAACAATTACGGGGCGCGCATCCGGGGCTACATCATACCGCCGGTGACGGGCAACTTCGTGTTCACCATCACCAGTGACGATGCATCGGCGCTCTACCTGAGCTTGAATGCCGAGGTGCGGCATCGTCGGCTCATCTGCTCGGTGCCGGGGAGCACGCTGGCCACGGAGTACAACAAGTATCCCACGCAGGTGAGCGAGCCCATTCACCTGGTCGCTGGCATGCATTACTACGTGGAAGCCCTTCACAAGGAGGGCACCCAAAGCGATCACATCGCGGTGTGGTGGCAGACGCCATTGAATCAAACACGGGTGGTGGTGCCCGGCAGCGCCCTTCAGCAGTGGCAGGACTGCCCGCCGGGCCTGCGGCTCCGCGCTTACCTGGGTGGGGCCTATCAGCCGCAGAACGGCCTCATGCGCGATGACCTCCGCGTGGCCGGACTGGTTCCGCTGAATGAGCCGTACACGGCGCTCGGTTACACCTACACCGGAACAGCGGGCGGAAGCATCGCCCCCGCCCGCTTGTCCGAATCCGGCCCCAACGCGGTGGTGGATTGGGTGGTGGTGGAATTGCGCAACAAGCTGAATCCTGCGCTGGTGCTGGCATCGCGCAGCGCGATCCTGGAGCGCGACGGCGATGTGGTGATGCCGGACGGCCAAGCCAGGCTGACCTTCAATGTGGCGGCCGACAACTATTTCGTGGCAGTGCGGCATCGGAATCATCTTCCGGTGATGTCGGCGGCATCCATGCGGCTCGATGCGAATGAGGCGGCGCTCGACTTCACCGTGGCAGCGACCCCAGCTTACGGGAGCCAGGCCCGCGCCACCATGTCCAATGGGCGCATGGCCCTCTGGAGCGGCGATGTGAACCGGGATGGGGTGCTGCGATATGTGGGCAATGGCAATGATCGAGATCCCATCCTCGTGGCCATCGGCGGCAGCGTGCCCACCAATACCATCTCCGGTTACGGCTTGGAGGATGTTGACCTGAACGGCACCGTGCGCTACGTGGGGCAAGGCAACGACCGCGATCCCATCCTGCTCAACATCGGCGGCAGCACGCCAACCGCCACACGGCTTCAGCAGGTCCCATAGGCTTTGTTGGCCAGCGTCAAGCGCTGTGCCCTGAACGTTGGTTTGACAAGGCCGACGAGCGGTGCACCCACGCCATGCGCCGCATGCATCGTCCATGTTGCCCTTGGGTCAAGCGGTTGACAAGACCGCTGCGCATGGATATTTTCGTCAGAATTTTTCAAGCATTCGTCGAAATGATGGGGTCATTCATCGATAAACTGCGCTGGCTCCTCCTCGGAATCGGCCTGCTGGCGCTGCCAACCATGCCCTGCCTGGGCCAAACCCTTGAGCCCAACTTCAGCGACGCGCTTGTGCTGGGCGGATGGACCGAGCCCGTGGGCGCCACCTGGGATGCGAACGGGCGCATGTACGTATGGGAGAAGCGGGGCATGGTTTGGATCGTGGAGAACGGCGTTCGGCTGCCGAACCCGCTGCTCAACATCAGCGACGAGGTGGGCAATTGGCGCGATCATGGCTTCCTCGGCTTCGCGCTCGATCCGGACTTCCTCAACAACGGCCGCATCTACGGCATGTACACGGTGGATCGGCACCACCTGATGAATCATGGCACGGGCGCTTACAATGCGGCCACCAACGAGTACTACGCGGCCACTATCATGCGCATCACGCGATGGACGGCGAACGGGCCGGCCTTCAACACGGTGAATTATGGAACGCGCACCGTGTTGCTGGGCGAGACCAAGGAGACCGGCGTGCCCCTCCTGCACGAATCGCACAGCACGGGCTCGCTCATGTTCGGCAGCGATGGAACCCTACTGGCCACGCTTGGCGACGGCGCCAGCTACAACCTGGTGGATGCCGGGAGCAGCAGCGACACCTACTGGTCGCAGGCCCTGGCCGATGGCATCATCCGTCCGGCGGAGAATGTCGGCTCCTTCCGCTCGCAGCTCATCGACTGCTTCAACGGCAAGCTCCTGCGCATGGACCCGGTCACGGGCAACGGCGTGCCCAGCAATCCGTGGTACGATGCCGCCGCACCGCGCGCCCCGCGTTCGCGCGTGTGGGCGCTCGGCCTTCGCAATCCCTACCGGGCCACCATCAAGCCCAACAGCGGCAGCACGAACCCAGCCGATGGGAATCCCGGCGTGGTGTACATCGGCGATGTGCAATGGGGCACCTGGGAGGACCTGAACGTGTGCATGGAGGGCGGCATGAACTTCGGTTGGCCGCTCTTCGAGGGGCTTACGCCGCACAGCGGTTACATGAGCGCGCTCACCGCCAACCTCGATGTGCCCAATCCGCTCTTCGACGGGGTGAACTGCACGATCCAGCATCTGCGGTTCCAGGACCTCATCAAGCAGGATTCGCCGATCCACCTGAACGCCCATCCTAATCCGTGCAACCCGGCGGTGCAGATCCCCAACGGCATCGTGAAGCACTTCCACAGCCGCCCGGTGGTGGACTGGCTGCATGGCAATCAATCGCGCTGCGGCGGCTTCTCCGGCGCAACGGCCGTGACCTTCGACCTGGATGCCGCAAACTCGCCGGTTCCCGGCCCTCGCTTCGGGGGGTATTGCGCCATCGGCGGGCCTTGGGTGAGCGGACTGAACATGCCTGCCGGCTACCAGGGCGCCACCTTCCACGGCGACTATGCCAGCGGGTGGATCCGCCGCTTCATGTTCGATGCGCAGAACAAGCCGGTGAGCGTGCACAACTTCGCTTCCGGGCTGGGCGCGGTGGTATGGATCGGCGCGGGACCGGATGGCTGCATCTGGTACATGCGCTACAACACGAATGAGCTGCGTCGCATCTGCTACACATTGGCCGTGAACCTGCCACCGGTAGCCGTGGCGCAGCAGAACGTCCAGTACGGCCCTGGGCCGCTCACCGTGCAGTTCACCGGCTCCGGCAGCAGCGACCCCGAAGGCGGCGCGCTCACCTATCTGTGGAACTTCGGCGATGGCGGCCCCACGAGCAACCAGCCCAACCCTTCGCGCACCTTCACGGCCGCGCCCGGCGTGCCCACCACGCTCACCGTGTACGATACCATTGCCCTCAGCCAACCCGCCGAACACCCGCCCCGGCAACGGGCGCTATTTTGGTTGGCCCATGCGCTGGCCGTGCTGCAGGCTGCCGCCCGCCGCCACCCGCAGGCCA
>CAZJTB010000195.1:0-5645 GCA_964548485.1 uncultured Chryseobacterium sp.
TACCTCGACAGCGCCGACATCAAGGAGATCGACGAAGCCTTCAAGCTCGGCTTCCTCACCGGCCTCACCACCACGCCCACCTTCATGCACCGGGGCGGGGTCACCAACATCGACAAGATGATCCTCGACCTCGCCAAGAAGGTCCCCATCCTGCAGGTGGAGGCCTTGGGCGAGACCGCCGAGGAGGTGGTGAAGGAGGCCAAGCGCCAGCTGAAGATGGGCCTGAAGAAGGACACTACCGTCTTCAAGATCCCCGTGAGCCTCGAAGGCCTGCGCGCCTGCAAGATGCTCCGCAACGAGGGCATCATGGTGAACGTGCACCTGGTGTACACCATCCAGCAGGCCTACATGGCCATGCAGGCCGGTGCCACCTACGTGTGCCCGCTCGTCGGCCGCCTGCAGGACCAGGGCCACGACGCCCTCGCCCTCGTGGAGCAGTGCGTGCGTGCCGTGAACTACTACGGCTACGACACCAAGATCATGTTCAGCAGCGTGCGCACCGTAGAGCATGTGCGCAATGCCGTGGAGCTCGGCGTGCACACGATCACCGTGCCCTGGAAGCTGATGAAACAGCTCACCGACAACCACTTCACGGCCATCGGCACCAAGCAGTTCTATGTGGACACGCGCCTGATCACCATGAAGGTGAAGGACGTGCTCTCGCGCAGCAACCCCATCGTGAAGGACAGCGCCACCGTGAGCGAAGCCCTCGTGGAGATGACCAAGCACGGCTTCGGTGCGGTGATGGTGGTGGACGGCAAGGGTAAGAACGTGGGCGTCTTCACCGACGGTGGCCTGCGCCGCGGCATCGAGAAGGAGGGCAACAAGTTCCTCGCGAAGAAGCTGAGCACGCTGAAGTTCAACGCGCCTTTCACCATCAGCCCCGAAGCACTGCTCGACGAGGCCCAGAAAGCCTTCAAGGAGCACAAGGTGGATACGCTGAGCGTGAGCGAGAACGGCAAGCAGCTCGGCATGCTCGACATCCAGGACCTGATGAAGGCGATCGCGGGGTAGGCTGCGGACAACCCGGCGCACGTTGCGTGTTGGAGTGTTACGTGTTGCGGGTTGAATCAAGCCGCAACACGTAACGCGTAACACTCACAACACGCAACGCATTCCTCAGATTGCTGAACTGGTACCCTTGATCCCGCTGGGCACATACTCAGGAAGAACGGTGCTCTGGGTTCCATACGATGAACTCTTGCACGGCTTCGTCCCACCAGGGAATTGGGTCTGCATGGCCATCTCGAATGGCGGCCTTGTCGAGTCTACTTTCTCCCGTTGGGCTGAATTCGCCTGCAAGAACAATATCCTTTACTTCTGGGGGCAAGGAAGCGATGGTGAGCGTATGCACCTCCTTTTCGATCTGGCCATGGTTGACCTTGAGATCAAGGAAGGAATGGATATCGACCTCTGTACAAGTGGTGATAGTGAAGATTCCTTGAAGGAGGTCTTCTGGCAGTGCTTCTACGCAACTGCGTTGCCTGAACGTACCGATTACGACAATCTCCACGTGGTTTGCACCGATTTGAACGGATTGGATAGGTCTGAAGAATTGAACCGGTGCATGCGGGAATTCCTTCAAGAGGATTCTGTAGAAGGTTATAGTCCGAGTAGCATTGAACCGAACTGACCCCATGTCCCTCCTCCTCCCCTTCACCACCAACGGCCTGCGCACCACCGCCCCGGAGCCGGAACTCCTGCGCCGCTTGGCCCGCACCAAGGCCGTGCTCTTCGATTGGGACGGCGTCTTCAACGACGGCTTCAAGGATGCCGACGGAGGAAGCCCTTTCAGCGAGGTGGGCAGCATGGGTGTGAACCTGCTGCGCTTTGCCTTGTGGCTTCGGAACGGCCACTTGCCCAAGGCCGCGGTGATCACCGGCCAGCACAACCCGTATGCGGAGCGTTTCGCCCAACGCGAGCGGCTGCACGGCGTGTACATGGGCTTCACCAACAAGCCCGAGGCCTTCGATGGCTTCCTCGCGAAGCACGGATTGCAGGCCGATGAGGTGGCCTTCTTCTTCGATGATGTGCTGGACCTCCCCGTGGCTTCGCGCTGCGGTCTGCGCGTCATGATCGGCAGCCCGGTGACCGCGTGGCTCGTGGAGCAGGCCACCGCGCGCGGCGAGGTGGACATCGTCACAGCGAACAGCGGCGGCGCCAACGGCCTGCGCGAGGCCACCGATGCGGTGATCGCGCTCCTAGGGAATGGCGCAGCGGTGATCGACCACCGTGTGAAGTACGCCGAGACCTACCAGCGCTACCTGAGCGAGCGCCAGGCGGTGGTGCCTGATGTGGTGCGCAACGCGCGCTAGCCCCGCCCCTACTTCAGCTTCAAGCTCGTCACCACCGGCACGCGATCCAGGGTGACGGCGGCTTGCTCGAATGCGGGTGGGCCGAAAGAGCCGCGGGCATCATTGCCGAAGCCATACGGTTCGTTGGGGATGCCCATCCAGTTCGCGTCGAGCTTGCCGTTGGCGTTCATGTCGTGGTAGGCCTTGATGGCATGCATGCCGGGCGGCAGGCTCAGGAACACCGCGCGCACCGTGCCCCCCCGCGCATCGAGCACCTTGGTCGTGCACCCCTTCTCCGTGTCGTACGCCTCCTTGCCCGGACACACGGCCACCATCACCTTGCCGCCCGCGTCGGGCTTGGACAGTGCGAAATCGATGGTGAGTGATGCCTGGGCCCTGGCAAACGCTGGCGCTGCGAGGAGGGCGATGGCGATCAGCTGGCGCATGGGAATCGGGCTTCGTGCTTCAGCGCTTGGCGCAGCCGGTCATCGAATGCATCGGCATCGATCTCGAAGGCGCCCAGCGAGTGGGTGAAGTCATTGATGTACTGCGAATCGAGGAGCAGATACCCGCCTTCGCGGAGCAGGGCTGCGAGCGCATGGAACGCCGCCTTGCCGGCATTGTTCATGCCGAAGAGGCTCTCGCCGAAGAAGGCTGCGCCGAGCGAAACGCCGTAGATGCCGCCCACGAGCTCCCCTTCGCGCCAGGCCTCCACGGAATGCGCATGGCCCGCGCGATGCAGCTCGGTGTATGCCGCGATGAGGCGCTCATCGATCCAGGTCTCGGGCCGGTCGGCGCAACCGCGCATCACCTGCTCGAAGCAGGCATCCACCGTGATGGTGAATCGGCCGTTTCGCAGATGCCGCGCAGTGGTGGCATCGGGCCGCAGCGCATGCAGATCGAAGATGGCGCGCCTGCGCGGACGATGAAGCCGGATTGAGCCATCGTGCTCCACCATCGGGAACCACCCTTGCCGGTAGATCTCAAGCAGGTCGACCGCAGGAGCCGCCCTGCCCTTCCCGGCGCGGCTCATGGCTTCGCTGCGCGCACCGACCTCGCCCCGCCCTGCCCCTCGACCCTGAAGAGCCACAATCCTTTCGGCAGCTCGGCGAGCCGATCCACGATCGCGGCCTCACCGGCCACCGACAGGTTCCGGCGCAGGGCCACCCGGCCTGATGCATCGGTCACGGATAGCCATGCCGGGCCGTCGGGCATCCCCGGCAGGATGAGCTGCAAGCGGTCCTCGAACGGATTGGGGAAGGCCGCTGCTGCGCGAGACAGGCTGTGCTCCTCAACCTGGGTGGCTGTGAGCCAGGCATGGGCCTGCATGAAATCGGGGATGCCGTAGCCCATGCTGTCATTGGGCGCGCTCCAGAGGTGGGCGCTGCGGCGCACGGCATCCATCACAACATGCGCGGTGCGCTGCGGGTGCAACTGCCACAGGCAGCTCACCAGCCCGGCCAGGATCGGTGCCGAGAACGAGGTGCCATTGAGGAAGCCCGCGCTATCGCCCTGCACGCGCAGGCCCACGGCGCCCCAGCCCATGGCCATCACATCGGGCTTCACGCGGCCATCGGCGCTGGGCCCCCAGGAGCTGAAGGGCGCGTGCTGGCCCTGTGCGCCCACCGCGCCCACAGCCAGGATATCGATGGCATCGGCTGCGGCACCGATGTAGCGCCAGGCACTGGTTCCGCTGTTGCCCGCGCTCTGCACGGGGATCATTCCCTTGAGCGAAGCCATGCCCGCCGCGATGCTGATGCGCGTGGTGGCGCCATCCATGTCGGCATAGCCGTGGTCGTGCTCGGGATCATCGAAGGTGGTGTAGCCCAGTGAGGTGTTGAGCACATCGGCGCCCAGGCTGTCGAGCAGTTCCGCGCCGGCCACCCAGTTATCCTCCTCGATCACCAGCTCGTAGGCCACCTCCTCCGTGCGCACCAAGGCGTAGTCGGCCAGCGGCGCGGTGCCCAGCAGGTAGCCGGGCAGGCTGCCCGCCATGCACGAGAGCACCGAGCGCCCGTGCCAATGATCGCCGTACACATCGCCATCATGGCTCACCATGTCGCGGGCCAGCACGATGCCCTCGCGCGCGCGCAGCTCCTCGAACGCGGGCAGCTCATCCGCGCGGTCGAAGCCGGAATCGAGCACGCCGATGAGCATGCCCTGGCCCTTGGCCTCCATGGCATGCAGCCCCTGCCCGTTCAGCATGCTGATCTGCGGCCACGACCAGCCGTAATCCTCGGGCTGGCCGCCGCGCGCCACCATGGGCGGCTCCGCCAGCAGGGTGAACTTCTCCGTTGGAGGCTGATCGGCCACCAAGCGCCGCGTGCCGCGCACCTGGCTCACGAAGGGCAGCTGCGCGATGGCTGCCAGGGCCGCCTGGTCAATGGTGCGGATGGTGACCGCATTGAACCACTTGCTGCGGTTCACCAGCTGCACATCGCCGGTGGCCAGCACCGCGCTGATGTAGGCCGGATCAACCGGCAGATCGGTCGCGTCAATGGCGATGCCCTGATCGAGGCGCCGCTGGATGGCCCTAGGCGAAAGGAACTGTTCCGGCTCGCCCACTGAATAGGGCGTCGCATCCTTGTCGGTGAACTGGATCCAATAGCTGTCGGGGCCGGTTTGGCCATGCGCGACCAATGCGCATGCGAGTGAAGCGAGCGAAGTGGCGAAGCGCATGATCAATCGGTTCCGTAATCCAGCGCGGTCATTTCAAGCCGCCATCCCTTCACCTGAACGACAGTCTGTCCATTGATGTTCGGGTACTGCGTATTGGTATCCTCGCGGTACAGGTGGACAAGTCCGATGTCCTTCGCCCAGCGCTCTTCATGGTTCCGCTTCACGATCGGGTTCGGCGGAACCGTATTCTTGACCAGCACGGTGCTGGAGAAGTTGAGATGGGCATTCGACCATGGCTGGTCCACCTGGCGATGCGCCACCTCGAGCTCTACTTCGGTATTGAGCGCATTCAGGTCCCATCGCCGCCCTTCGCGCACGGGGAACGAGAGCTTCAGGCGCCTCATGTTCTCCTCGGTGACCTCCGCGCCGGAGCCATCGAAGGTGCTGGTCCATACATCCCGCACCACCCATTGCGAATCCGGATCGAGCACGAGGCGATGAATGCGCCAGGCCGTGCGACCGGCGGGATCGGTGTACTGCTCCACGACCTTCTCCCGCAGGCGGTACGATGCCGTGTAGAACGCATTGGCGGCATCATCGCGGTAGAGGGTGTCCACCTGGTATTCGATCCAGGAACCCAGGTTGCGGGGGAAGTACCCGTAGCCCAGGTCGGGAGCCTCTCCCTCGGTCTTCCGGCAGCCGGAGAAGGCGAGAACGACGACCAGGATGATT
>CAZJTB010000196.1:0-5641 GCA_964548485.1 uncultured Chryseobacterium sp.
GACTCCCACCACATCATCCTGCTGCTCATCTACAAGAAGTTCACCGGCAAGGTGGTGGTGGCCGTGAGCACCACGCCCAAGGTGAAGAAGCTCTGCGACCACTACGGCCTGGAGTACAGCGTCACCAAGATCGGCTTCAAGTGGATCAGCGGCCTGATGATCACCGAGGATGTGCTGCTGGGCGGCGAGGAGAGCGGCGGCATCGCCATCAAGGGGCACATCCCCGAGCGCGACGGCATCTGGATGGGCCTCACCATCTGGGAGTTCATGGCCAAGAGCGGCAAGACGCTCGACGAGCTGATCCAGGAGGTGTACGCCATCGTGGGCCCCTTCGCCTACGACCGCAACGACCTGCACATCAGCGAGGCGCTGAAGCAGCAGGTGCTGAAGCACTGCGCCGCCAACGCCTACACGCGCTTCGGCGACCTGGAGGTGCGCCGCGTGGAGACCATCGACGGCTACAAGTACCACTTCGACAACGAGCAATGGCTCATGATCCGCGCCAGCGGCACCGAGCCCGTGCTGCGCTGCTACGCGGAGTCGGGCACCATGGCCGGCGCGCAGGCCATCCTGGCCGCGTGCAAGCAGGCCATCGGCGCCTAGCGCGCGCCTCGCCGATACCTTGCGCTCCCGGAGTTTCGGGACGAAACGCATGCGGCTCCTGAAGCACGTGTTCTGCGCGAGCATCGCCCTGCTGCTCCTCTCCGCGCAGGCGACAGCGCAGCAGGCGGATTCATCTGCGGCATGCGGGCGGCCCTGCAAGCGCTGCATCACCTTCATCTCCATCGGCGCGGGCGTGGCGGCCACGGCGGCCTACATCGGGCTCGACCAGGCGTGGTACGCCCAATACGACCGGAGCCCCTTCCACACCTTCGATGATGCGGATGAGTGGCTGCTGATGGATAAGACGGGTCATGTGTTGAGCGGGTACATGCTTGGCGCCTGGGGCCATGCGGCCATGAAGCATTGCGGGGCGCGCGACCGCTCGGCGCGTTGTATCGGCGGCTCACTGGGCCTCGCCTACATGACCGGGATCGAGATCCTCGATGGGACCTCCGCCGGCTGGGGCTTCTCCTGGAGCGACATGGCCGCCAACGCCGCGGGCGCAGGGCTCTTCATCGCGCAGGATGCCGCTTGGGGCGAGCAGCGCATGGCGCTGAAGATCTCGCTCCGCCATACACCGTACGCCGCGCAGCGCCCCGACCTGCTGGGCGAAGGCTTCGCCGATCGTCTGCTGAAGGACTACAATGGCGTCACGCTCTGGCTCAGTGGCAACCTGGCCAGACTTAGCGGCAGCGCGCGGCTGCCCAAGTGGCTCAATATCGCCGTGGGCTACGGCGCCGAAGGCATGATCAGCGCTTACCCGCTGGAGCAGGTCGGCGGCCCGGCGGTGTTCCGGCAGTTCTACCTCTCACCCGACGTGGACCTGACGCGGATCAAGACGAAGAGCCGCATGGTGCGCACGCTCCTCTTCCTGGCCAACAGCATCAAGGTGCCGGCGCCCGCGCTTGAGTATCGCAGCAACGGGCAGTGGAAGGGGCATTGGCTGCACTTCTGAGGAACAGGAGGCGGGGCATGCAAGGCGACCTGCTTCCCCGCGATGCCGCGGCAAGCACGGCATGACAAAGCCGAGCACGGCGCGGCAGATGCCCCGGGATCAGCGAAGCCGCACAAGGAGCTCCCGTCAAGGATGAACGGACGGAGGCTGGAGAACGGAAAGCAGGATCAGCGGAGCGATAATGCGCCATCGCGCAGCAGGCGATCCACCTTGAGCACGCCCGCCACCGTGAGGCTGTCGCGCAATTCGCCGCGCATCACCATGCCCACCACTTCGGCGAAGGGCACCTTGCGCAGTTCGAGCTGCTCATTGTGGTCGGGCTCCGGCTCGTGGAAGGTGAGCCCCTGCGCCACGTAGATGATGGCCACTTCATCGCTGGCGCTGTTGCTCAGGTCCATCTGCAGCACCTCGGTCCAGTGCTCGGCCACGATGCCCGCCTCCTCGCGCAATTCGCGCTGGGCGCTCTCCAAGGGAGGCCGTTGGCGGGAGCCGCCGCCCTCGATGATCTCCCAGCTGTACGCGTCGATGGGATAGCGGTGCTGCCCCACGATCCAGGTGTTGCCCTCGGCATCGAGCGGGATGATGCCCACCGCCAGGTTCTTGAAGTGCACCACCCCGTAGATGCCCGCCCGCCCGCTGGGGTCGATGATGTCGTGATGGCTCACGCTGATCCAGGGCGTGCTGTAACGCTCCTCCACCTTCACGGTCTTCCAGGGTCCGCGCTGCTCCATGGCGAATCCGATCGTTCGGACGGCAAGGATAGTCAGCGACGCTCCTTGGGCAGGCTGAAGCGTATGCTCACCTGGATCTGGCTGCGCACGCGTTGGCCGCTCTTCATGCCGGGTTTCCAGGCGATCCGATGCATGAGCCGCATGGCTTCATCCACGCAGCCGCCGCCCACCTCCTCGATTACGTGCATGTTCGACAGGCTGCCCGAGGCTTCCACCACGAATTCCAGCTTCACGGTGCCCTCCAGGCTGCGCCGGAAGGCTTCGGGCGGGTAGCGCAGCTCGCGCGCGATGAACGCGGGCAGCCCGCTCATGCCGCCCGGGATCAAGGGCGCCATCTGCTGATCGAGCTGCTTGGCGCTGTGAATCGTCAAAGCCGTGTCCGCGGGCGACTTGAACGCTTCATCCTGGCGGGCATGCCGCGATCGCGCCCAGCGCTTGTAACGGGCCGGGTCGAAGGTGATAGCGGTATGCAGGTCGCGGCCCGCGCATGCCTCGCCAGCCGTGGCCGGCCGCCACACCACCAGCCGCATCACGCGCAGCGCCTCGGCATCGCACTCCGAGCTCAGGCTGCGGGCGATGCCGGCGGCAATCACCTTTCCGCCGGGATCCACACGGGTGAACACCACCACATCGCCCTTGATGCCGGCTTCAAGGGCCACTGGCGGGTAGTTCAGCTCCTGCTCGAAGAGCCGCTCCAGCGCGGTGGTGCCACCGGTGGGCACGCAAAGGCCGTCGGTCTGGGCCATGGCAGGCGGAAGCAATCCGATGGCAAGGTTGAGGCAAAGGGCTCTCATGCGGATGGGTCTATTTTCGCGGCATGTCAGCCTCAAAGTTGCGAAACGGCGACCGCGTGGTCTTCGTCGATGATGTGGGCGGTGGGGTGGTGCTGCGTGAGAGCCGGCCCGGCTACGTGGTGCTGCGCACCGACGACGGCTTCGAGGTGGAGCATCCGGCGCGGTCGCTTGCCCTGGTGCAGGAGGAACAGCGCAAAGCGCATTTGCGGTTGAGCGATCATGCCGTGGGCATGCGGGTGGCCAATGAGCTCCTGGAGGCGAAGCGGCGGAGCAAGGAGCCGGCAAGGCCCGGTAAGACACCGAAGAAGGCCGAGGACAATGGCGTGGCGGAGGTGGACCTGCACCTGCACGAGATCATCGATGATGAACGGCACCTGAGCGAGGGCGAGCGTCTTGAATACCAGCTGCGCTTTTTCGAGAGGGCGCTGGAAAGCGCCATTCGCAACGGGAAGCGCAAGCTGATTGTCATACATGGGGTGGGCGAGGGGGTGCTGCGCGAGGAAGTGCGCAAACTGCTCCAGTATTATGATGGCGTGCGCTTCTACGACGCCGACATGAGGCGTTACGGGGTGGGCGCCACGGAGGTGGAGATCCTGAGGGGGAGGGGTTGAAGGTGGTTGGGGAATGATGGAGGCTGCTTCAGATCTGGTTGTGGTTCAACCCTCAACCTCGATCAACCTCCAACTGGCTTAGTTCATTGGCATCCTGTGCATCGCTCCACCGCCTTCCCGCGCGAGCGGGATGGAGGAAAGTCCGGGCAGCAAAGGGCGCTGTGCTTCCTAACGGGAAGGGGCGCCGCTGGAGACGGCGGCGCCACGGAAAGTGCCGCAGAAAGGGAAACCGCCCTGCGGTCCGCCGCAAGGCAAGGGTGAAAAGGTGAGGTAAGAGCTCACCAGCGCCGGTGGCGACATCGGCGGCTTGGTAAACCCCACGGGCTGAAAGACCATGTATACCGGGGATCCGCCGCAAGGCGGTTAAGGGCGGCCCGTCCGATCCCGGAGGGTAGGTCGATCGAGGCCCATCGCGAGGTGGGTCCCAGATAGATGGTGGGGATCCCGCGCGAGCGGGATACAGGACCCGGCTTACAGATGCACAGGCCTTCATGAAGGGCTCTCGCGCGGCGCAAGCCGTGGCGGGGGCCCTTCACCTTTTTTCACCCCCGGCGAACCTTGGCCCGGAAGCTGCCTGCGTGGCACGGATACCTTTGGCCGGTCGCATGCGCGCAATCCTCTTGATCACCGCCCTGTGGCTTGCCGGCTCCGCAATCGGCCAGGAGCAGGTCACCATCCGCGGGCAGGTCAGCTCCAGCTCGAATGACGGTGGCTTCTACGACCTGATGATCGTGAACAAGCGCTCGCGCAGCGGCGTGTTCGGCAATCTGGACGGCAGCTTCACCGTGAGCGCGCTGCGGACCGACACCCTGCTGATCGGTTCCGTGGGCCACCGAACCGCCACCATCACCATGGCCGACAGCGTGGCGAAGCCCGAGTACCGGGTGCAGGTGCGGCTGCTCCCCTTGCAAGTGCAGCTCGCCGAGGTGGAGATCATCAGCCAGCGCACCTTGCAGGAGATCCAGCGCGACATCGAGAAGCTGGGCTACCGCGAGCGCGACTTCCGCATCAGCCAGGTGGATGCGCTCCAGAGCCCGATCACCTTCCTCTACCAGGAGTTCAGCCGGCGCGAGCGCAGCAAGCGAATGGTGGCCCAGATGCGGAATGAGGACCGCAAGCGCGAGCTGCTTCGCGAACTGCTCCAGCAATACGTGGCCTACGACATCATCAACCTGAACGATGAGGCTTTCGATGATTTCATCGACTTCTGCCAGGTGCCCGATGCGGTGATCAAGGGACTGAGCCAGTACGACTTCCTGCTCTACATGAAGAAGAAGTATGAGCTCTATGCCAGCCTTGGGCCCACACGGAGGCATTAGCGCCGATGAGACCATGCAGCCTGATGGTCCGGTGGATCGCGATCCTGCTCCTGCTGCCGGGTGTCCCATCCATGATCGCGGCAAGGGCTCAGCCCGACACGCTGATCGGCCACATCACCCTCGATGAGGTGGTGGTGAGCGCGGCCGCCCAGGGATTCGATGTGGCGGCCTTCGTGGAGCGCGTGCGCACAGACACCACCTTCCACAAGGCCTTCCTGAACACGCGCGCCCTGCCGCATACGGTGCGCAGCGGCGCGGTGGTGCGCCGGAAGGACGAGCGCGAGGCCGCGTCGCTGTATCGCCGGGCACGGCTCGTGCGCGATGGCCGCATGGCGCGGCAGTTGGTCGATAGCGTGGGTGAGCAGGGCCGGCTCCGCGATCGCAAGGGCCGATTGCGCTACCTCACCCTGGAGATGTATGACGATGTATTCTTCCCCAAGGGCGCCTTCTTGGCAGACAACACGGTTGCCGGGCGCAAGCTGGAGGTGGAGCGCGGCAGCCGATTCGAGAAGTACAAGGGCGAGTTGAAGAAGTTCATGTTCGACCCCGGCACCGAGATCGCCAGTGTTCCCTTCATCGGCCGCAAGCTGGCGCTGTTCAGCCCAGAGATGGCGCCGCTCTACGATTT
>CAZJTB010000197.1:0-5624 GCA_964548485.1 uncultured Chryseobacterium sp.
TGGATCGAGTGCGTGTTGCCATTGATGTCGGTGGCGGTCCAGTTCTGATTCTGGGCCGCGGCCAGCGTGCCGATGCTTAGGGCCGCTGCTGCGAGGAGTGAACGTTGAATCATGTGCGGGGTGTTGGTTTTCGCTAGGTTCTTCGGGCCTTTCGACGCTTGTTCAGGTTTGCCGTGCAGGTTTCCGAGTGCCGAACATAGAAGGCGATGCGCTCCATGGCCGGACCGATGCTTCGGGCGGTTGGATTCCTAGGCGAGGGGTTGACGATGACGGGCGGGTCCTCGAATCCCCGCCACACCTACTTTTGGGAGCCGTCCGTTCGGAATGGCACGAATCACTGGAAACCGCCCGAAGATGAAACGAATCGTACTCGCCGCGCTCCTTTCAAACCTGACAGCCGCCTCCTTCGCGCAGGGCCTGGTGCAATTGACCGATGAGGAGGGCCATGTGGTGAATGGGACGGTTATCCTGGCCGATTGCGGCTTCTCCACCGATACGGTGAGCCTCTTCTCCCGCCTGACCGGCTCCGTGCCGCGCACGGTGAATGTGCGCCGCTATGAGATGTGGCCGGTGCCGGGCACCAACAACTTCTTCTGCTGGGGCGTGTGCTACCTGCCGGTTTCCGTGGGCACCAATCCGACCTGGGATTCTCAGCATTACGTGGACATGAATCCCAACGCTACCTACAACAACTTCCACGCCTACCACCAATCGCAGGGGAACACCAGCACCATGCGCTACAAGTTCGTGTGGTATGATGTGGCCAATCCGCAGGGCCCCGACAGCAGCTGGGTGGATATCGACTTCTGCGGGCTGGTGAGCGTGCCGGAGACCCGGGCGGCGCAACCCGCGCTCGCGGTATGGCCATCGCCTTCCGAGGGCCGGGACCTGCAGATCGACTTCACGGCCGATCGCGCCGGTCAGACCCGCGTGGTGCTGTACAACATGCTCGGCGGCGTGCTTCGCCAAGCCAACGCGAATCCCGGCAATGGCCGTGTGGCCTGGTCAACGAACGGGCTGGAAGCGGGCGTTTACTTCGCCACCTTGGAGCAGGATGGCAAGGCGTTGATCACGCGACGGGTGGTGATCACCCGCTGATCAGGCTCCTTCCGCTTCAGCGAGCCAAGCGTCAACAACGACCGGCACCCCTTCCGAGGCGGGGGCTTCCACGATGCTCAGATCGGGGCGTCGCACGGCGGCGGGCCGTGGGTCGATGAGCACCACGCGCGCCCCGCGCGAGGCGTAATGCACCAGCCCGGCCGCCGGATGAACATTCAGCGATGTGCCGATGATGAGGATGCGATGCGCCTTGGACATCAGGGCTGCGGCCTCCGGGAGCAAGGGCACTTCCTCGCCGAACCACACGATGTGCGGGCGCAATTGGGATCCCAGCGGGCAGCGATCGCCCCGGCGAAGGGCTGGAACGTGAAGCGGAATGACCAGGGAGGGGTCGGCGGTGCTCCGGGCCTTCAGGATCTCACCGTGCAGATGCAGCACGCGCGTGCTGCCCGCGCGCTCGTGCAGGTCGTCGATGTTCTGGGTGATCACATCCACCTCATAGCCGCGCTCCAGCCGGGCGATGGCGCGGTGCGCCGCATTGGGCTGCGCCCGCAGCACCTGCGCGCGCCGCTCGTCATAGAAGCGCAGCACCAGGTCCATGTCGCGCGCCCACGCCTCGGGGGTGGCCACATCCTCTACCCGATACTGCTCCCAGAGACCATCGCTATCGCGGAAGGTGCGCAGGCCGCTCTCCGCGCTGACGCCAGCACCGGTGAACACCACCACCCGCTCCCTGGCCATGGGGCAAGTTTATCGGCGATTGGGGCGGTATGGCTCATTCGGGATCATCCGCCTAAATTCGGGCCCTTCATTCCGGCCCCCCTTCCGGAGAACCAGACCGCCCATAGAGCAAGCTCTACCCCCTTTGTAAGGATCCATTCGTGCACGAAGGGACAGGATGATCGACAGCCTGAACGGAGAGCTCTTGTCGCGCGGCGCGGACCATGTGGTGATTGATTGCCATGGCGTGGGCTACCTGGTGCATGTGCCGGCCAGCGTGCTGGGCCATCTGCCGGGCAAAGGGGCCTGCCGGCTGCTGATCCACTACAGCGTGAGCGTGGATGTGCGCTCGGGCGCGAGTGAGCACCGGCTCTTCGGGTTCCGCTTGAGCGAGGAGCGCGACCTGTTCCGGAGGCTGATCGATGTGCAAGGCGTGAGCGCCACCCTGGCGCTGGCCATCATGGGCGCGCGGAGCGCCGATGAGGTGCGCGGCGCCATCGTGATGGGCGATGAAGGCCTGCTGAAAGGCATCAAGGGCATCGGGCCCAAGCTGGCGCAGCGCATCATCACCGAACTGCAAGGCAAGCTGGGCCTGACGCCATCGGCGGCGCCGGCGGGCGTGCCGATGAGCGCGGGCAATACCCTGCGGAGCGAGGCGTTATCGGCGCTGGTCTCGCTTGGCCTGGACCGGGCGAAGGCCGAACGGGCCCTGCAAGGCGTGCTGAGCGAGCGCGGCGCGGAACCGCCGCCGCTGGAAGAGCTGATCAAGCTGACACTGAAGAACCTGTGAGCCGGGCCGTCCATCCTCCTTCGATTCGTTCGCTCGTAACAGCCGCCGCGGCGCTCCGGTTCGCGCTGCCCGTGCTGCTGGCCCTGATGAGCGGACAGGCTGCCGCCTACGTAGTGCTCCAGGTCGATAGCCCGCAGGTGGACCTGCAGTACCCGATCACCGACCCCTTGGTGCCGGGCGGCTCCAATCCGAGCCTCATCAACCTGGACAACCCGGACAACATCGAGAACGATGTGCTCTATGACCCCAGCACCGGGCAGTACATCATGCGTAGCTCGGTGGGCGGCAGCTTCGATTACCGGCCGCCCATGAGCATGAGCCTGGAGGAATACCTCAACTACGACATGGAGCGGTCCATGAAGGCCCACTGGCTCAACAAGGTGGAGGAGGAGAGCGAGGCCGCGCAGAAGGCGCTGATCCCGCAGATCAAGGTGCGCGGCAAGGCCTTCGACCGGATCTTCGGCGGCAACACCATCGACATCAAGCCCCGCGGATCGGCCGAGGTCATCTTCGGCCTGAACATCTCGCGCACGGACAACCCGCGCATCCCGATCGAGCAGCGGCGCATCACCACATTCAACTTCGACCAGCGCATCCAGCTGAACCTGGTGGGCAGCATCGGCGACAAGCTGAAGATCAACACCAACTACAACACCCAGGCGACCTTCGACTTCGAGAATCAGGTGAAGCTCAACTACACCGGCTACGAGGACGAGATCATCCAGAAGATCGAGGCCGGCAACGTGAGCCTCCCCCTGCGCGGCACGCTGATCCAGGGCAGCCAGAGCCTATTCGGCCTGAAGACCGAGATGAAGTTCGGCCGGCTCACGGCCACGGCCATATTCAGCCAGGAGAAGGGGCAGCGCCGCAATGTGCAGACCCAGGGCGGCGCGCAGACGAACAACTTCGAGATCAAGGCTGATGAGTACGAGGCCAACAAGCACTACTTCCTCAGCTATTTCTTCCGTGAGCAGTACGAGAACGCGCTTCGCACCCTGCCCACCGTGAACAGCGGCGTGCTCGTGACCCGCGTGGAGGTGTGGGTGACCAACATGCGGCAGGACTTCCAGCAGAACCGCAACGTGGTGGCCTTCACCGACCTGGGCGAGGATGCCAGCCCGGCCGCCATCGCAGCGGGCCGTGTGAGCGACGACCTGCCCCCTGGCCTGCTGGTGGACAATCCCGGGCTCGAATCCGACAACGCGGCCAACTCGCTCTACGGCATCGTGAGCGCCAATCAAGGCATACGCAGCTTCGTGAATTCCAGCGGCGCGCTGCAGGTGCTGGGCCTTACGCCCGCCAGGCACTTCGAGAAGCTCGAGAGCGCGCGCCTGCTGAGCCCGAGCGAATTCACCATGAACCCCCGCCTCGGCTTCATCACCCTCAACCAAGCGCTCAACAACGACGAGGTGCTGGCCGTGGCCTTCCAGTACACCCTCAACGGCCAGACCTTCCAGGTGGGCGAGTTCAGCACCGATGGCATAAGCCCGCCCGACGCGTTGATGCTGCGCCTGCTGAAGGCCACCATCACCAACCCGCGCATCCCGCTGTGGGACCTGATGATGAAGAACGTGTACTCGCTCGGCGCCTTCCAGGTGAACCGCGAGAACTTCCGCCTCGACATCGTTTACAACAACCCGATCACGGGCGTTGACATCAACTACATCCCGCGCCAGCCCGTTGACCAGGTGCCGCTGCTGCAGACAGTGGCCATGGACCGCCTGGACCCGAACAATGCGCCCAATCCCGACGGCTGGTTCGACTTCATCGATGGCGCGGCCACGCAGGGAGGCACCATCCAGGCGCAGACCGGGCGCCTGTACTTCCCGGTGCTGGAGCCCTTCGGCAGCTACCTGGACCGGCAGCTCATCGGCCCCGACCCGGCCAACCCCATCCAGCTCGAGGACATCCGGCGCACCATCGTGTACCAGCAGCTGTACGACAGCACCAAGATCGCCGCGCAGAACCAGCCCGAGCTGAACCGGTACAAGCTACGCGGCAGCTACCGCAGCGCCAGCAGCGACGTGATCAACCTCAACGCCGTGAACATCCCGCAGGGCAGCGTGGTCGTCACCGCCGGCGGCGTGCGCCTGGTGGAGAACCAGGATTACACGGTGGATTACAACCTGGGCCGCGTGCGCATCCTCAACCAGGGCATCCTCGAGAGCGGCACGCCGGTGAACATCGCCCTGGAGAGCAACTCGCTCTTCAGCATCCAGACGCGCACCCTGGCCGGCGCGCGCTTCGATTACAAGGTGAACCGCGACCTCGTGCTGGGCGGCACCATCATGAATCTGTACGAGCGCCCGCTCACCCAGAAGGTGAACGTGGGGGAGGAGCCCATCGCCAACACCATCATCGGCCTCGATGGCAACTGGCAGTCGAAGTCGCTCTTCCTCACCCAATTGGTTGACAAGCTGCCCTTCTACGCCACCAAGCAGGAGAGCAATGTGACGGCCAGCATGGAGGGCGCCTACCTGATCCCGGGCCACAGCCGCGCCATCGGCAACGCGGGCACCAGCTACATCGACGACTTCGAGGGCAGCGTGAGCACGATCGACCTGCGCACCCAGAGCCTATGGTTCCATTCCGCCACGCCGCAGGGCATCAGCCTCTTCCCCGAGGGCAACCTGGTGAACAGGCGCGAGGCGGGCTATCGCCGCGCGCTGCTCAGCTGGTACGTCATCGATCCGCTCTTCTTCCGCAACAACAACCTCACCCCAACGCACATCGCGAACAATCCCGCCATGCGCAGCGACAACCGCATGCGCGAGGTGCTTGAGCGCGAGGTGTTCCCCTTCCGCCAGCTGCCGGCAGGAACGCCCAACAACATCCCGGTGCTCGACCTCACCTACTATCCCAGGGAGCGCGGGCCGTACAACTACGAGGCGAGCCCAGCCCGCCTCAATCCCGATGGCACGTTCAACGACCCGGAGAACAACTGGGGCGGCATGATGCGGCGCATCACCACCACCGACTTCGAGACCAGCAACATCGAGAGCATCCAGTTCTGGGTGATGGACCCCTTCGCCCAAGGGGTGTTCGGCGCGAGCAA
>CAZJTB010000198.1:0-5599 GCA_964548485.1 uncultured Chryseobacterium sp.
GGCAGCGGCGCGCGCGCGGCGCAGCGCGCGCGCACGGCCGTGAACAGCTGCGATGCCGATGGCCAGCGCGAAGAGATGAACCACGGCGAGGAGGAAGCGGGCGGTGAGCATGGCGCTTTGATGGCCAAGGTACTTTCGCCCGCCATGCGACGCGAGATCCTGCATCTGCTGCGCCTCGAGGCCGCGCTCGACCTGCGGCAGAAGGCGGCCTGGGGCGGCATGCTGCTCTATGTGGTGAGCGCCGTTTACGTGGCCCACCTGGCCGTGCACGACAGCCTCAGCGCAGCAGGCTGGCTGGCGCTGTTCTGGATCATCCAGCTGTTCGCGGCCTTCAATGCGCTGGGGCGCGCGTTCCAGCGCGAGGATGCCGGTCGCCAGCTGTACCTGCATACGCTGGCCCATCCGCGCAGCGTGGTGCTGGCCCGGGCGCTCTATGGCGCGGTCACCATGGGCGCGCTGAGCCTCTTGAGCCTCCTGTTCTATGCCCTCTTCCTCGGCAGCGAGCCCCTGGCAGCGGCCGACCTGGCGCAATTCATCGTGGCGGTGGCGCTGGGCGGCGTGGGCTTCGCGGCGGTGCTCACCCTCATCGCGGCCATCGCCGCGCGCGCGGGCAACGGCATCGGCCTCATGGCCATCCTGGGCTTCCCCATCGTGCTGCCGCTGCTGCTGGCCGTGCTGCGCGCCAGCCAGCTCGCGCTCGCCGCAGCGCCGTGGGCCGAAACGGGCCTCTACTTCGGCGCCATCGCGGCCATCGACCTGCTCGCCATCACCCTGGCCTGGTTGCTGTTCCCGTACCTTTGGCGCGACTGAACGATGAAGCAATGGTGGTGGAAATTCGCTGCGGTGGCGCTGGTGCTCGGAGCGTCGATCGCCGCCCTGCGCACCCCGTTGGCACCCGCTCTGGTGCATGCCGAGCCCGCCTCGCTTCAACCCGGGGAGCGGCACGCCATCCGTGTGATGGGCTACCGCACGCGCTTCACGGAGGGTGAAGTGACGGCCTATCTGGAGAACGGCGGCCAGTTCATCCCCGCCGGCCGGGTGGATGTGGTGGACGACACCCACGCCACGGTGCACATCCACGTGCCGAAGGGCCTGCGCGAGGACATGAGCGACCTGCTGGTGGTGCAGCCCGGGGCGGGCATGCTCCGCCTGTACGACGCCTTCTACAACCCCGCGAAGGGCCCTGGCGCCGAAGAGAACGTGGCATCAGCTCCGGCGCCAACCGAACGCACCGGTCACGTGTTCCCCAACCGATCGCTGCTGTACGAGAGCATCCGCAACCTCAACTTCCACGTGCCGATGTGGTTCACCATGATCATGCTGCAGACCGTGTCGCTGGTCTTCAGCATCCTGGTGCTGCGCAAGGGCCGCGAGCTGCACGACCGCGGCGCCGTGCAGGCGGTGAACGTGAGCCTGCTCTTCGCTTTCCTGGGCCTCATCACCGGAAGCATCTGGGCGCGCGCCACCTGGGGCGGCTGGTGGACGAGCGATGCCAAGCTCAACGGCGCGGCGGTCACCGTGCTCATCTACCTCGCCTACCTGGTGCTGCGCGGCAGCGTGAGCGATCCCGCCAAGCGCGCCCGCCTGGCGGCCATCTACAACATCTTCGCCTACGCCCTCATGCAGCTCTTCGTCATGGCCCTGCCGCGCATGACCGCCAGCCTCCACCCCGGCAGCGGCGGCAACCCCGCGTTCAGCCAGTACGACCTCGACAGCAGCTTGCGCCCCGTGTTCTATGCCGCCGTGCTCGGCTGGATGGGCATCGGCGCCTGGCTGCTCCACCTCCGCTACCGCATGGCGCGGATCCAACTCCATCATGAGCATGCTTTGCTTCGATAGGCTGATGGCGCTCGCGGCCGCTTCCGGCGCGCCCCTCCTGGCAGCCGCGCAGGGCCAGCCCGATTGGCTCGTGGACACGCTCTACGGCAGCGGCAAGATGAACACCGTGATCGCCGTGGTGGCCGTGATCCTCATCGGCCTCAGCGGATGGCTCTTCCAGCAGGACCGCCGCATCGCGCGCATGGAGAAGCGCATCAAGCCATGAAACGCTCCCACATCATCGCCCTGGTGCTCATCGCCGTGGCCATGACGGCCTTCATCGCCACGCTCGCCGACAGCAGCACCTTCGTTGACCTGGCGCAGGCGAAGGCCCGGCCGGGCAAGGAGTTCAAGGTGAAGGGCTACCTGGATAAGGCCGCGCCCGTGGAGTACGAGCCCATCATCGACGCCAACCTCACCACCTTCACCCTCATCGACGACAACGGCGAGCGCTGCCGCGTGCGGCTGGCCAAGGCCAAGCCCTACGACTTCGAGCGCTCGGAGAGCATCGTGCTCACGGGCAGGGTGAATGAGCAAGGCGAGTTCGAGGCGCGCGACATGCTGATGAAGTGCCCCAGCAAGTACAATGAACTGCAGCAAGTTGGAGGTTGATGGGGCTGGGTGTTGAAGGTTGAATGATCCTCACGAACCAACCCGCAACGCCATTCAACCTTCACCCCCCAACCACTCCCTTGAAAGAGACGATCGACTACATCGGCGAGCACGCCTGGGCGGGTAGCCTGGGCCATGCGCTCACCTTGGTATCGCTGGTTGGCGCCGCGCTGGCCACGGTGGCCTATCTCGTCGGCGCGGAGCGCGGCGATGAGGCGTGGAAGCGCTTGGGCCGATTGGGTTTCCGCGCGCACAGCGTGGCGGTGCTCGGCATCGTGGCGCTGCTCTTCATCATGCTGTTCAATCACTGGTTCGAGTTCGACTACGTGTGGAAGCACAGCAATCGGCACATGCCGCTGAAGTACATCGCCAGCTGCTTCTGGGAGGGCCAGGAGGGCAGCTTCCTGCTCTGGACCTTCTGGCACGTGGTGCTGGGCAACATCCTCATCGCGCGCGCCAGGGGCTGGGAGGCGCCGGTGATGGCGGTGGTGGCGCTGGTGCAGGTCTTCCTCGCCTTCATGCTCATCGGCCTCCATGTGGGCGATTGGAAGCTGGGGAGCTCGCCCTTCCTGCTCATCCGCGAGCTGCCGGAGAACCTGGGCCTGCCGTGGACGCAGATGCCGAACTACCTGAACGTGATCCCGCAGTTCGCCGATGGCCGCGGCCTGAATCCGCTGCTGCAGAACTACTGGATGGTGATCCACCCGCCCACGCTCTTCCTCGGCTTCGCCGCCACGCTGGTGCCCTTCGCCTACGCCATCGCGGGCCTCTGGCGCAATGAGCGCAGCGCCTGGATGACGCCCGCCCTGCCGTGGACCTTCTTCGGCGTGATGGTGCTGGGCACGGGTATCCTCATGGGCGGCGCATGGGCCTATGAGGCGCTCAGCTTCGGCGGCTTCTGGGCCTGGGACCCGGTGGAGAACGCCTCGCTCGTCCCCTGGATCACGCTCGTGGGCGCGGGCCACCTCATGCTGGTGAACAAGCGCAAGGAGACCTCGCTCTTCACCGCGCTCGGCCTCACGCTCGTCACCTTCATCCTGGTGCTCTACAGCACCTTCCTCACGCGCAGCGGCGTGCTGGGCGATACCAGCGTGCACAGCTTCACCGGCGATGGCATGCTGCCCGCGCTGGTGCGCTTCCTGCTCATCTTCATCGGCATCAGCGCGGCCATGCTGCACCCCGAGCGGCGGCAGCGATGGACCTACGCGATCCTCTCGCTCGCGCTGAGCCCCGACGGGGGAATCCTGGCGGTCAGCGACCTACGTGCTCCTCTCCGTGGCGCTGCTGATCATCGGGCTCGCCTTCGCCATCGAGGTGGAGGCCATCCTGCTCTTCGGGCTGCTCACCTTCATCCAGCTGATCCAGGCCTACCGCAAGGGCTTCGCCAGCAGCGAGCCGGAAGAAGCCCTGTGGAGCCGCGAGTTCTGGCTCTTCATCGCCTCGTTGGTGCTCCTGCTGAGCGCGCTGCAGATCACCTTCAGCACCAGCATCCCGGTCACCAACATCCTGCTCACGCCCTTCAAGGGCCTCTTCACCAGCCTGGGCGAGCGCAGCGGCTGGGACTTCCTGGTGAAGCTGGGCAACGAGGGGCTGAGCACGCCCGGCGAGGCCATCGCCCACTACAACCGCTGGCAGGTGCCCTTCGCCATCATCACCGCGCTGCTGGTGGCCGGCACGCAATACCTGCGCTGGAAGAACGACAGCTTCAAGCGCTTCGCGAAGCAGATCGCGATGGCCTTCGTCGCCAGCGTGGTGGTGGCCGCGGCGGGCATCGCGCTCATGGGCTACGGGCTGCGCGAGCTGCAGCTCGGCTTCATGCTCTTCGCCACGGCCTTCGCCGCCATCGCGAACATCAGCTACATCCCCGCCGTGCTCAAGGGCCGCTTGAAGGGCGCGGGGCCGAGCGTGGCCCATACGGGCTTCGCGCTGGTGCTCCTCGGCGCGCTGGTGAGCACCAGCGGCAAGGAGGAGGTGAGCCGCAATACGCGCAGCATGGACCTGCGCTTCCTGAACGAGGGCTTCAGCAACAGCAAGGAGATCCTGCTCTTCCGGGGCGATACCGTGCGCATGGGCCGCTTCTACGTGCACTACACCGGCAAGCGCATGGAAGGCGTGAACCTGCTCTACGACATGGACTATTTCGCCGTGGAGCCGCGCGCTTATGCCAAGGGCGATACCGTGCGCATCGGCGGCACGCTCTTCCGCGCTCGCCAGCAGCACACCGCCACGCCGGAGTTCCTCAACGATCAGCCGCAGCACTGGGAGGCCATGGAGAGCTACACCAAGCGCGACCTGTGGAAGGCGCGCGAATGGAGCCCCACGCGGCCGGGCCAGCGGCTCTTCGGACTGTCGCCCATCATCCAGCTGAACGACCGGTTCGGCAACGTGCCCGAGCCGAGCACCCGTCACTGGCTCACGCGCGACCTGTACACGCACATCCGGTATGCGGAGATGGCGCTCGACCCCGATACGCTGCACGACGGCACCGTGATCGCCGATGATGCCTGGATGCCGAAGCGCCGCTACGACAAGCAGGTGGGCGATACCATCGTGACGCCCACCAGCCTGATGATCATCGACAGCGTGTACACCGTGCGCGACAGCGCCACCAAGGCCATGCTGGGCGAGAAGTTCACCGTGCACGCCGCCGCGCTGCGCATCCGCGACCTGTACAGCCCCGACCGCTGGTTCGAGGCGCGCCCGCTGGTGATCTACGCCGGCGACCAGCCCGTGATGGGCAAGGCCGCCGAGGTGGCGCCGCTGCGCGTGCGCTACGGGCTGGCCACCGTGAACGGCGACAAGCTGGGCATCGAGGTGGCCGAGGCCGAATTCGTGGTGATGCAGGCCCTGATCTTCCCCGGTATCAACATCCTCTGGATCGGCTGCGTGCTGCTGGCGCTGGGCACGGGCATGGCGGTATGGCAGCGCGTGCGGGGGAGGAAGTGAGGAAGTGAAGCAGTGGAGCAGTTAATAAGTGGAGCAGTGGAGCAGTTGAGCAGCGGACCGATCAAGCTGTGCAATGTGGAAGCTGGCAACTGCAACAGCATAGGGAAGCAAGTACGATGGTAAGGCTGAGGCACTTGTAACTGGCGAACTGACCAACTGGTAAACTGACCAACTGGTGAACTCATCGTTCAACGCATGACCAGCATTCTACTGATCGGAACCG
>CAZJTB010000199.1:0-5495 GCA_964548485.1 uncultured Chryseobacterium sp.
TAAAGCCGATGATGGACTTCATCGCGACGCGCTTCGGCGGCGTGGCCATGCGCGCCTTCGTCGATAGCGGGCCGGTGATGGAGAAGGCTTGGGCGCAGCGCGCGGGCATCGGCTGGGTGGGCAAGCACACCAACGTGATCCGCCAGGGCGCCGGAAGCTGGTTCTTCCTGTGCGATATCATCACCGACCTGGAACTGGAGCCCGACGCGCCTGCGACAGACCACTGCGGCACGTGCCGCCGCTGCATCGATGCCTGCCCAACGGAAGCCATAACGCCCTACGGGGTGGATGGCAGCCGATGCATCAGTTACCTCACCATCGAGCTCAAGGAATCGATTCCTGCCGGGTTCGCCGGCAAGCTCGATGGCTGGGCCTTCGGCTGCGATGTGTGCCAGCAGGTGTGCCCGTGGAACCGCTTCGCCACGCCGCATCAAGAGCCTGCGTTCGCCCCCAAGAACGAGCTTATGGCACTCACGGCCGATGAATGGCATGGGATGACCGAGCTGCTGTACGAGCGGCTCTTCGAGGGCAGTGCGGTGAAGCGCGCGAAGTACATGGGCCTCAAGCGCACGCTCGACTTCCTCCGGCTCGGAGGATGACGGAAGCCCTGTCGGACATCACCACCCATGCGGTGCGCCCGATGGGCCAACGCAACTGCTGATCATCCAGCGAGCAGCGCGAAGCCCCCATCCTTGACTCAGCTCCGCATCGTGTTCTTGAACACCTCCACGATGATGTCCTTGTACAGGTGCCCGAATGTTGCCAGGCACCAAGCCTTCAGGACAAGCTGGTCGCCCTGCCCCACCCACTTGCGGGCTTTGATCAATTCCTTCCTGAACAGGCGGGGGTCGAAGCTGACCTTCTGCAGCACCTGCTTGCTGAACTCCATCATCTTCCTTCCTTGGTCCATCATCACAGTTCGGGTTTAGCGAGGCAAAAGATAGGCACCTCACGGACCGGCTGGGACAGGAGTTTTCCACCGGAGGCGCCCGAATGAGGCCAACGGGCGGCCAGCGCGCTTGGTATGCGCGAGGTACGGACGGTGACCCTAGGGCTGCAGCTTCTTCTCCGCGGCCTGCAGCACCTCGTTCGAGGTGGTGTTGTACACATAGGCCACAACAGCCAGCTTGGCGGGGTTCCAAGAGGCGTTCACCGGAACATCCGTCCAGCTGAGCGTCAGGGTATCGCCCGCCTGTGCGTTGCCGGTGATCAACGGGCTGCCCCAGGTGCCATTGAGGTTGGTGCGCAGCACATGCCGGTGGTTGTAATCGGGCACATCCGGGGGGCTCACCAGCGAGTTGAGCTGCCAGTCGATGACGTTGTCCTCGGTGAGGTATGCGGTGAGGTTGTGGTTCCCGGTGATGGCCGACAGCACGGCCACCTTCACCTCGGCGCTCACCGTGCTCGCGCTGGCATTGTGGGTGAATGAGCTCACCCACACATCGCAGGCGGCGTCCTGGTCCACGATGGCCGCGATGGCGCTGCTCCAGTTGCCGCTGGAGACCGTGATGCTGTTATTGTACGGCGTGCGGTTAACCATGCCCGTGGGCAGGAAGCTCACGCTGAAGGCCGTGGCGTAAGCATTGCCGGCCGGCGTGCGGAAGTCGGTGGAGTAGGCGCCGTTGGAAGCGGGTGGGTTCAGGGGCGCGGCGAAGAAATCGGTGGCATGGATGCCCACGATGATGAGCTCGTCGCCGAAGGCGTTCTCGAGGTTCGCCGCCACGGCATGCGCGGCCGGGCAGGTGTTGCAACGGTGCCCGGTGAATTCCTCCAGGAGCGCGCGGCGCTTCACGATCTCGTTCCCCCCCGGGCCGTTGCCCTGGCGGGGAGGGGTGGGGTCATCCACGTAATCGCAGCCATTGAAGGCGAGGCTGATGAGCGCGATGAGGAAGATGGCGCGCATGCTAGAACGTGCTGGTGATGGACAAAGTAAGGCCATTGGCCGCCGGCACCTGCCGGCACACGCCGCCCACGCAGAAGATGCCCGCGCGCTGCCGGCCGTAGTTCACCTGGAAACGGTTGCCGCCACGAATATAACCGAACGAGCCGATGGGGTAATGCCGTTGCTCCTGCCCCTTCGCTTCCAGGTCGGCGGACCCGATGTAATTGAATTGATCCATGGCCGCCACGAACCAATGCGGGCTGAAGGTGAGCTCGGCCAGCGCGGTGGCCCAGTTGCCCTGGTCCTGCCGTGTGCTCAGGTGCTGCACCTCGAAGCGCAATGAATTGCGGTCGTTGAAGTTGTGCAGCCCCTCCAGGACCACGATGTCGGCGTACACCGTGGGCTTGCCCGGCTTGCCCTGGATGATGTCGATGTCGTAAACCACATTCAGGTAGGTGAGGGCCAGCTCCCACGTGGCGCTGAGCTTCTTGCGCACCTCCACGTTCATGTCCTGGAAGTAGTGCCGCTTGCCCGGCGCGAACAGGCGCGAGTTATAGCCCAGCCGGGCCGTGGTATCATCGGCAGCGCCCAAGCGCGTGGTGTCAAGCGCATAGGCCGTGCTGAAGTTCACGGCCACCTTGGTGCCATGCTTGCCCCCCAGCGCGCTGCCCTTCTTGAACTTGTAGAAGGCCTCGGCCTGCGCGCTCACCTCGCCATTGGGCTGCGTGGCATAGGGGTACAGCGTGGCGGGCAGGTTATAGGTGTGCTGCTTGGTGAGCGGCGGCAGGAAGTTGATGTTGAGGTCGAACGGGGTGGGGGCCGCGCGATCGCTCTGGAAGAACATGTTGTCGAAGGAGTGCGCCCCGAGGGTGGCGCCGAATCCTTTGACGCTGTAGGTGGCGTTCACCATCGCGGCCTCGCCGTTCTTGTAGATGAAGTTGTTCTTGCCGTTGGGGTCGTTGATCTTGTAGGCGTACTCGCCATAGATGTTCCAGCGGTCGGTGATGTAATTGAGGCGCAGCGCCCACGCGCCCACGTTCTGCGGGAGCTCGAGCAAGGGGTCGCGGTCTTCCTGATACTTGCTCACGAAGCTGCCTCCGACCACCAGGTTGCCGGTGCTGGTCCAGGCGGAATCGAGCAGCTCGCGCAGGTCAACCTCGGCATCGAAGCCGCGCACCAGGCCAGGGCCATTGATGGTGCGGTTATCGAAGGCGAAGCGCTGCTTGCCGATGATGCCTTTCAGGTAAACGCCCTGGTACGGCTTGTACTTCACGCGGAGCCCATCCATCGCATTGTCAACGCCGAGGTAGCGCTCCTCGTAGCTGCGGAAGATGAGCCCTTGCCCGAACTGCTCGAAGAAATTGCCCGCGGTGATCTCCAGGTCGCTGAGCTTGTACTTGGCGTAACGGTAGCCGATGCCGGACCCCAGGTAGGGCTGCCCCGCAGGGTAGCCTGCCAGGCGTGGCTCATACGATTCGAAACGGAGGCCGGTCTCGAATTGCTCCGTGCTGTAGATCAGGTTCAGCCACGAGTTGAGGCCCATGCGCTGGGGCAGCACCACCGCGCCGATATCGGCGTCCTCGTTGTAGTACTGCGCGTCGGTGCTGAAGTTGCCATGGAGCTGGCCTCCCGAAAGCTGCGCCTTGGCCAGCTCAGCGGAAGCCACGGTAATGGCTGCCAGCAGCAGCCGTGCGGTGCGATTGCTCATCAGAGGCCGAATGTCGCGCCTTACTTCTTCCGGCCAGCCACTTCCAGCACCTTCTTGAACAATTCGTTCTCGTCGCCCGGCTCGTAATTGTTGTGCTGCCACACGATGGCGCCTTCGCCATCGACCAGGAAGGTGTGCGGCACGTTATTCACGTTCAGGGCGCGCTTCAGGTCGCCGTTGGGGTCCAGGTACACCTCGTACTCCCAGCCCTGGCCGTTCACGTATGGCTTCACGCGCGCTGAGCTGCGCGCATCATCGATGCTCACCGCGATCAGCTTCACGCCGGTCTTGGCCTGCCAATCGTCGTACTTCTCCGCGATGGCATTCAGCTCCTTCTTGCAGGGCGCGCACCAGGTAGCCCAGAAGTTGATGATCATGGGCTTGCCGCCGTTGCTGAAGGACCGGCTATCGACCTTCTTGCCATCGAGGGTATGAACCGTGGCGCTGGGGATCTGGGAGCCGGGCAGCGCGGCGGCGCAAAGCAGCGCGGCGAAGGCTGCGGACAGGGCGATTTTCATGGATGCTGTGGTGGAAATGGGAAGGTCAGCGATCGCTGGCAGTAGTCGTGCCGGATCGCTGACCTTCCCGGGATTGCCGTTATGCGTACGCGATCAGTGGGTCAGGGTCAGCTTGCGGGTGGCGGTGAGGCCATCGGCCATGATGTGCACGAAATAGCTGCCATTGGGGAGCTCGCCGAGGTCGAAGCCGACCTGCTGGGCGCCGGCGCCAAGGCTGCGGCTCGTGTTCATCACCTGCTCGCCCAGCACGTTCATCACCGCGAAGCGCACGTTGGTGCTGGCTGTGAGGTTCAGTTCCACGGTCACCTGGCCGGTGGTGGGGTTGGGGTACAGGTTGAGGCCGCTCTCCAGGCTGTTCTCATCAATGCCAACCGAGGTGCCCGCTTGGAACGGCTCCTTCGCCACAGCGCCGAACTGGCCACCCTGGGACAGCAGCACGCCATTGCTCCAGAGCTTGTAGTAGCCGTTGCCGTAGGAGCAGCAAATGCCATCGCCATAGGCATCGAGCACCTCCAGACGGTAGCACTCGTTGGGGTTCAGGTTCCACCAGTAGTTGAATACGGTGTTGTCCTGCTGGTTCTGGGTGTAGGGGCCTGCTTGCTGCACCACTTGGTTGGCGCTGTTGTACAGCTTCCACGAGGTCTCTTCGCAATAGTTGTCGGTCTTCAGCTCGAGGCGCACCGTAGCGAGTTGCGCGCTGGGGGCCATGGTGAAGTCGTACTCCTCGGTGTCGCCCTCGGGATGATCATCGGGAGAGCCGTTCGGGTTGCTCACCTCCACGGTGTACACCTGCGTGCCGCTCACGGTCACCTGGTTGAAGGCCACATCGGCGCTGGCCCAACGGGCCAGGTTGCCGGTCCAGTTCACGGTCTGCAGCACGGTGTTGCCCTGCTTGATCTTCACCGTGGCGCTGGTGAGGGCATTGGTGCCCATGTTGTAGAGGATGGCCTTGGGCGATTCGCCGGGGCAGAGCTTTACGCCGGGGTTCTGCAGCAGGGTGGCATCGTTGGCCCCATTGGTGAAGGGAGGCATGCACGAGTTGCGCCAGCTCTGGAAGAATTGCTGCCAGGTGGCCTGGCGGTTGATGACCGTGCCTTGGCTGGCGCCGGGGCAATGCATGAACAGGGTTGGGTAGGCCGTAACGCCATAGAGCTGGCGCAGCGTGGCACCAGCGCCATTGGGCCCGATGATGGGGTAGGACGTGCCTTCGATCCAGTTGCCTTGCGATCCTGAGCCGCCTTGGAGCAGCGCCATGGAGCTCGCCGCATCGCCATCAACGAAGAAGATCATGAGGTCGTTGGTGCCTTCCGGGCCGAATTCATGGTACAGCGTCTCCATGATGCCGCTCTTGTGCCAGGCCCAGCAGGGTCCGCACCAGTGCGCGCTG
>CAZJTB010000200.1:0-5492 GCA_964548485.1 uncultured Chryseobacterium sp.
AGCAGGCATGTACCACTGCCGCCTGCAATGGGGCAGCAAGACCACCAGCGTTTGTGTGATCCTGCAACCATGAGCAAGCACCTGCTCTTCACTCTATTGCTGGCGCTGCCGTGCGCTGCGCTGGCGCAAACGCCTCCGCAGCATCCAGCTACGAGCGCGCCCTTCAACGCGCCCACGCTGGCCGTGCTGCTGGCCAACAAGCCGGAGCGCTTCACCGAGGCACAATGGCTGGCCATGATGCAAGACCCCGTGAACCGCTCCCTGCACCCCTTGCGCGTGACGCAGGCGATGCTGGATACGCTGGATGGGAGATTGCTGGATAGGCGGTTCAATTACATCATGGGGCGGTGAAGAAATCTGTCCGCCCCCTCGTTGCGCTTCCTTTGCCGCGAACCCGCGCCGCATGCGCGATGCGTCAACGATGAAGATCAAGGACCTCATCGCCCCGCTCGAAGCCTGGGCACCCCGTTCCCTGCAAGAAGACTACGACAACAGCGGCCTGCAGGTGGGCGAACCCGAGGCCGAGGTGAGCGCGGCCATGGTCTGCCTCGACTGCACCGAGGCCGTGGTGGAGGAAGCGGCGGCCAAGGGCTGCGGGCTCATCATCAGCCACCACCCGGTCATCTTCCGCGGGCTGAAGAGCCTCTCGGGCAAGGGTTATGTGGAACGTACCATACTCGCGGCCATCAAGCACGGCATCGCCCTCTACGCCATCCACACCAACCTCGACAATGTGATCGATGGGGTGAACGGCGAGATCGCCGCTCGGCTCGGGCTCAAGCCGCTCGGCGCCCTGGCCCCCAAGCCCGGCCAGTTGCGCAAGCTGGTGGTCTTCGTGCCCATGGAGCAGGCCGACGCCGTGCGGAATGCGGTGTTCCAAGCCGGCGGCGGGCACATTGGCAAGTACGATGAGTGCAGCTTCACCGTGCAGGGCATGGGCACCTTCCGGCCCGGGCCCGGCACCAACCCTTTCTCAGGCGCGCAGGGCGTGCGCAGCAGCGAGGCCGAGTTCCGGCTCGAGTTCATCTACCACGTCCACCGCGAACCGGCCATCATCGGCGCCATGCTGGCGGCCCACCCCTACGAGGAAGTGGCCTACGACCTCTACCCCATCACCAATCCGCATCCGGGCATCGGAAGCGGTTTGCTCGGCGCATGGGACAGCCCCATCCCCGAGGCGGACTTCCTGGCCAAGCTGAAGCAGACCTTTGGCCTTCAGGCGATTAGGCACACCAGGACCTTGGGCAGGCCCATCCGCCGGGTGGCCCTTTGCGGCGGCTCGGGCGCCTTCCTCATCCGGATGGCCATCGCGGCCGGCGCCGATGCCTACATCACCGGCGACGTGAAATACCACGAGTTCTTCGACGCGGATGGGCGGCTGCTGCTGGCCGATATCGGGCACTACGGCAGCGAGCAATTCACCATGCACCTGATCCAACGTCGGTTAGGGGAACATTTCCCTACATTTGCCGTCCGTTTGACGGAAACCGTCACGGACCCCATACATCATTATTAGCATGGCGAAGAGCGACGTGAAGGCCCCTGCGAAGGAGAAAGAGGCCAAAGCAGCCCCTGCGCTCGGCAAGGCCGAGCTCACCATCGCGGAGAAGCTCGTGGAGCTTTACCGCTTGCAGACCATCGACTCGCAGGTTGACCGCATCAAGACCCAGCGCGGCGAGCTGCCCCTGGAGGTGCAGGACCTGGAGGACGAGGTGGCCGGCTTGGAAACCCGCCTGAAGAAGCTGCAGGACGAACTGGCCGAGATCGAGGGCCAGGTGAGCGAGAAGCAGAACCAGATCAAGGACAGCAAGGCGCAGATCAAGAAGTACGAGGGCCAGCAGGCCAAGGTGCGCAACAACCGCGAGTACGACTCGCTGAGCAAGGAGATCGAGTTCCAGAACCTCGAGATCCAACTGGCCGAGAAGCGCATCAAGGAGTTCAAGGCGCAGATCGAGAGCAAGAAGGCCGTGGTGGACGAGAGCCAGGCGAAGCTCGATGAGCGCAAGAAGGACCTCGACATCAAGAAGAAGGAGCTCGACGACATCATCGCCGAGACCGAGAAGGAGGAGAAGGAACTGGCCAAGAAGAGCGCAGCGGCCAGCAAGCACATCGAGGAGCGCCTGCTGAGCGCGTACCACCGCATCCGCAGCAACACGCGCAACGGCCTGGCCGTGGTGCCCGTGGAGCGCGGCAGCTGCGGGGGCTGCTTCAACAGCATCCCGCCCCAGCGCCAGCTCGACATCAGCAGCCACAAGAAGATCATCGTGTGCGAGCACTGCGGCCGCGTGCTCGTGGATGAGTACGTGGTGGGCCGCGTGAACGGCGATAACTAGTCCAGCACTGGACCGGAATGGCGAAGGGCCTCCCGATCGGAGGCCTTTCCTCTTTATGCCAGGCGCTAAGGCCGCAGCCCGATGGTGATCACGCTCCTGAATCCGGTGCGGTCGATGACAGCGCTCTCCACGAGCGCCCGGTCGTAGAGGTAGGTCTGGAACCCCTGCAGCCAGCGCTCCAGCGCGAGATCGATGGTGAGGTGCTCCCCGCGATAGCCGGCCCCGCAGGCGAATGAGCGCAGCGATTGGCCTGCCTCCGCATCCGTTGTCACATACGGGTCGCGCGTGTAGCCGAAGCCGCCGCGCAGGTACCAGTGATCCAAACGCCACTCGGTGCCCACCCGCACGGTGTGCTGCGCGGTGAATCGCGATCGGATGGCATCGTTCTCCGGCTTGAAGTCATACACGTCCTGCAGGTCGCTCGCCGCCCTGAAGCGCATGCGACGCAGGTCCATGTACTCGTAATCGATGCTCACCAAGCCCTTCGCCCCAGCGATGTAGGCGGCGCTGGCCGTCAAGCGCCAGGGCGTGTTCACCTTGTAGGAGAAGGTGCCATCCGGCGACAGGGCGGAATAGTCGTAGGCCCCCTGCGAATCGGGCGTGCGGAAAGCGGTGCGCATCTCGTGCACATAGGCATCGTTGAGCTGCCACCATTGAGGCGAGTAGAAGGCCGCACCTACGCGGACCCGCTCATCGGGCCTGAACAGCACCCCAAGGCTCAGCTCTGCCGCATTGCCGTTGGTGACCAGCCGCTCCTTGTAGGTCATGCTCGCCAGATCCAGCGTCCCATCAAGCGCGTTCTCGGTATGGCTCATGGTCCGATTGAACCGATGCCCCAGTATGTTGAGCGCGCCACCGAGGTAGAGGCGGTCGTTGAGGTTGCCCGCATAGAAGATGCCGGTGCGCGTGGTGGCGCCATGCGATTCGATCAGCCGGCGCTGGCGGGTGAGCGAGCCGAAGGGGATGAGCGGCTCATACTGGTCAGCCGTGCCAGGGATGGTGTCGATGCCGAGGGTGTACCAGGCGAGCTCCGAGGTGAAGGGGAGCGCATCGCGCAAGGTGGGGTACGGCACGCCGAAGGCCTGATCGGCAAAGGCCTGCAGGATGGTGCTGGGCACCTGCGCGCCGAGCAGATTGGTGCTGCTGTGGTGGCTCTGCACGCGGTCATACACCAATCCGAACGCCGATTGCCGGCCCTCCTGGTCGCCGGGCTTGTGCAGCACCAGCGCCGCATTGCTCAGCGAGAACCGCTGCTGCAGCTCCTTCGCTTGGTCGCCATAATACCTGCTGGCATCGCTGTTGAACTCGAGGCCCATCGTCATGATCAGGCTGCTCGAACGGTAGATGCCGAAGCCGGCGGGATTGATCCCGAGCGAGGCGGGGTCGCCGCCCAAGGCGCCGAAGGCATTGCCCATGCCGATGCTCCGCGCGGTGCCGCCTTGGCGTTGGGCAACCAGGCGCAGCGCATCCGCTTCACTCTGTGCCAGCACGCCTTGGCAGGCCGTGCCTAGTACCAGCGCGATGAGCGCTCGTGATCCTGAAGTGATCATGGTCGGCGATCAGCGGCCGCGCCGCATGGGAACACTGCCACCACCGCCTGAGCGCGATGGCGAGGAATCGCCGCCACGCCCGATGGAGGGCCGGCTCTCGAAGCCGCCGCGCGGAGCCGGGGCTCGATCGATGGCCCTTCCTCCATCCTGGCGCTGCCCTTCACGCTGGAACGTGATCGGCCGCGGATTGCCGGTGGAGCGCCCTTCGCGGATGGTGCTCTGCTGGATCGGCTCGTGACGCAGGCCCTCACCGGAGCGATGGTTGACCACCGCTGGCTGAAGGCCCACCGGATTGCGCGTGGCCATGCGGGGCTGGCGCATACCGCCCAGGCTTCCTGTGCTGCTGGAGCCCACTGTTGGACGGTGACCGATGACCGAGTTGGTGGTGACACCCACCGGCACGTACCACAGGCACGGGCCCATGGGGCCCCAATAGTTCCCGAAACCATTGCCGAAACCCCATGGCGAGTTCCAAGGGTTGTTCCAGCCCCAAGGACTGTTCCAAGCCCAAGGGTCATTCCAGCCAAACGGCCGGTTCCAGCCCCAAGGCCTTCCCCATCCCATGCCCATGCTCATCCAGGGATCGCCACCCCAGCCGAAGCCCATGCCCCAACCCGGACCATTCCAGCCCGACTGCCAGCCCATCATGCCCATGCCCATCCCGAAGCCGAACCGGCCATAGTTGTAGTAGTAGGGGTCGTTGTAGGCCATGTCGTAGAATCCACGGCTGGTGCCCAGATCGCGCGCGGTGCCCGCATCGTAGTAATCGTCGCTGGGGCTGCCTGCCTCCGGCGGCGCCTGCTGCGGCTTGGGTTCCGCCCGTTTGGCGACAGGCGCGCTCGAAGGCATGAAGTACACATCATCGCGCTGCGCCAGCGGCTGCGTGGCGGTGCACGAAGCCAGCAGCGCGATGGCCGCAGCGGCTTGGAAGACCTGTTTCGTTCTCATGGAACCTCCGTTTTCAATGCGTGTATCCGCGACCCCGCCGAGAGCCCGTTACGTACTTTCGGCGCCTCCGACTAGGAACAAAAATAGTACCGGGAAAGAGCGATGGCCGACCTGTTAACGAAGCGCAACGAGGATTACGCGCAATGGTACAATGACCTGGTGCTGAAAGCCGACCTCGCCGAGCACAGCGACGTGCGCGGCTGCATGGTCATCAAGCCCCACGGATTCGCCATCTGGGAGCGCATGCAACGGGCCTTGACGACCTGTTCAAGGCCACCGGCCATACGAACGCCTACTTCCCCCTGTTCATCCCCAAAAGCTACCTGGCCAAGGAAGCCAGCCATGTGGAGGGCTTCGCGAAGGAATGCGCCGTGGTGACGCATTACCGCCTGAAGAGCGACCCCGAGCACGGCGTGGTGGTGGACCCCGAAGCCAAGCTCGAGGAGGAGCTCATCGTGCGCCCCACCAGCGAGACCATCATCTGGAACACCTACCGGGGATGGATCAAGAGCTACCGCGACCTGCCGCTGCTGATCAACCAATGGGCCAACGTGGTGCGCTGGGAGATGCGCACCCGCCTGTTCCTGCGCACCGCCGAATTCCTCTGGCAGGAAGGCCACACCGCGCATGCCACCAAGCAGGAGGCGATCGAGGAGACCGA
>CAZJTB010000201.1:0-5484 GCA_964548485.1 uncultured Chryseobacterium sp.
CTTCGGCATCCCGCTTCTCCTTTTCGTTCAGCATGGCAGCGCCCCGCTTGGCGCGCCAACGCAGCTCGACCAGCTCACCCTCAAGCAGGATGAGCATGATGATCCCCTCACGGTCCCCGTGCCGAACGTGCAGGTGCATGGGGTCGTGGTCATCGCTGTAGAAGAGGAAGATCAGTCCGAAATACTCGTAGAGCTTGGGCATCGACTCAAAGTTAGCGGCCCATCATCTCTTCCTGCCTGTGACCGCCGGCGCGCGCATGCCCCCCATCGCCGTCGTGGTCCGTTGCCTGCCAAGCGCCGCCTCGGTGAACACGCGCAGGCCCAGCTCCGGACGGTAGCCGTGGATCTCCTTCACGTCGATGGCGATGAGGAAGTCGATGATCTCCTGGTTGATGACCTGCCCCGGCACCAGCACGGGGAAGCCCGGCGGGTAGGGGATCACGAAGCTGGCCGAGACCAGCTCGCGCCCCTCGCGCATCACGCGCTTGCACTCCTCGAGCTTCACGTGCTCGCAGCGCTCCTCCTTGTAGGAGAGGAAGTAGGCGCTGCGCAGGTCGCCGCCGGGCACGCCGGGCTGGCCCTGGAAGCTGCGGTGGAAGCTGCTGAAGTCCGGGAGCGGCGGGGTCTCCTCGGTGAGCGCGCGGATCTTGGCCAGGTGCGCGCGCTTGTCGTCGAGCTCGAAGCCCGCGTTGCGCGCCTCCAGCTCCTCGGCGATCTGCAGCAGCACCTTGGTGAGGTAGGCCAGCGAGCCGCGCGTGGTGCCGATGTTGGTCATGAAGAGCACCGAGTTCCGCGAGGTCTTGTTGATCTGGATCTGGTGCTTGTCCATCAGGAACCGGTTCTTGAAGGTGTCGCCGTCGATCCCGGTCTTCCCCGTGAAGAGGTTGATCTTGGTGGGGTCCACGGCGAACTCGTCCTCGGCCCACGCCTTCTCGATCTCGTTCCAGCCCTTGTCGCGCCGGTAGTAGCTGTCCAGGCCGCTCTGGCGGAATTCGCCCGGGATCAGCTCACCGATGGTGATGATGTCGAACCACTTCTTCAGCTTGGGGTGCTCGCGCACGGTGCGGCGCAGCAGCAGCCCCAGCTCGATGGCCTTCTCCACCAGCTCGAAGCCCTCGAACTCCACCTGGCGCCGCCCCACGTCCATGCTGGCCAGGATCTGGTAGTTGGCGCTGGTGCTGGTGTGCGTCATGTACGCCTCGTGGAACGCGGCCTCGCTCTTGCGCGCGAAGTCCTCGTCCCAGATGTGGATCATGCTGCCCTGGCGCAAGGAGGTGAGCGTCTTGTGCGTGCTCTGCGTGGCGTACACGCGGATACGCACCTTGTCCGGGTCGGGCAGGCGCGGCTCCTCGCCCTTCTTGAGCGAGCGGATGTGGGCCTCGTACTCGGCGCGGTACTCCGGGCTGCGGTACTTGCGGGCGAGCTTCTGCGCCACGTGCATGGCCGTGCGCTGCCGCAGCACGTAGCTGAAGCGCGCGAAGGCCCACCAGGCCTCGTCCCAGAGGAACACGATGTCGGGCTTGATGGCGAGCACCTGCTCCATCACGCGCTCCACGTTGTACACCACGCCGTCGAAAGTGCTGTTGGTGAGCAGCAGCATCTTCACCTTCTCCAGCCGCCCGCCCTGCCGCAGCTTGAAGAGCTGGTCGCGGATATGCTCCAAGGGCACGGCGCCGTACATGCTGAATTTCTCCAGCGGATAGCTGTGCAGGTACACGGGGTAGGCACCGCTGAGCACCATGCCGTAGTGGTGGCTCTTGTGGCAGTCGCGGTCGATGAGCACGATGTCGCCGGGCTCCACCAGGGCCTGCACCACGATCTTGTTGGTGGTGCTGGTGCCGTTGGTGGCGAAGAAGGTGCGCTGGCTGCCGAAGGCGCGCGCGGCCAGCTCCTGGGCCTTCTTCAGCGGGCCGGTGGGCTGCAGCAGCGAGTCGAGGCCGCCGGTGGTGGCGCTGGTCTCGGCCAGGAAGAGGTTGCGGCCATAGAACTCGCCGAAGTCCTGGATCCAGCGGCTCTTGAACACGCTGTTGCCCCGGCTGATGGGCATGGCGTGGAAGACGCCCATGGGCCGCCGGCTGTATTCCTTCAGCGCGGTGAAGAAGGGCGTCTCGTACTTCTCCTGGATGCCGCGCAGCAGGGTGAGGTGCAGCTCGGTGAGGTCCTCGGTGCGGTAGAAGATGCGGCGGAAGGTGGTGAGGGTGCTGTCCTTCAGGCCGTCCACCGGGGTGTCGGTGACGTAGTAGCGGTCCACCTCCGGGCGGAACCAGCGGCACAAGCGGCCGAGGTAGGGGCCCATGTTGGCGCGGCCGATGGTGCCGGGGTCCAGCGGGTCGATGGCGCGGGTGAACTCCTTGAGCACGCCCTTGTGGTTGCTGCCGGCATAGGGCACGCCGAAGCGCACCACCACCGCCTGGATGTTGTGGTTGAAGAGCAGGGCGATGAGCGCATCCTGCACGGTTCGCACCACGAGCGCATCGTACACGAAGGGGGCGTCCTTGGCGCGCACCTGCCGCAGCTTGTGCTTCAGCGCGGCCTCCTCCACATCGTCGAGGTCATCCACGAAGAGCACCTCGAAATAGTTGGCGCGCGGCTTCTCGCCATCCTCCACCAGCAGCTCCTTGGCACCGGAGGCGGGGTCGAGGAGCGCGGCCTGGTCGCTGCGGAAGGCGCCGCTGCTGAGCATGCGCACCACGTGGTTCACGGCGAGGTGCAGGCTGTGATGCTCCTTGGCGCGGAGCATGTCCTTGAGCTGATGCACGGTCTCCCGGCCTGGATAGGCCCAGTAGAGCTCGATGGTGTGCAGGTCGTTCAGGATGGCCTCCACCTCCTGCGGCGTGCCGCGGCCTTCATCCAGGTCCATGGCCGCGAGCTTCAGCTGGTCCCAGGTGTGGGAGCGCAGGCGCGCAGCGTTGTAATGCTGGCGGAGCTGCGTATCGGAAGCGGGTAGGGTTGGCATCGGGGTAAGCCGGCAAGTCCTGCGGGCAACGTGGGAAAGATAGAGGGCGGCTGCTTCGCCGCTCAATCCTGCCGGATGGCGCGGATGATGCGGTCGCCGACCCGGATGCGCCAGACCACGTCCATGCCTTCGACCACCTCGCCGAATCGGGTGTAGCGGCCATCGAGGTGCGGGGCCGCCGCCTGCGTGATGAAGAACTGGCAGCTCTCGGTGTCCCGGCCCGCGCTGGCCAGTCCAACTGCGCCGGCGGTGAACGGCGCGCGGCCGATCTCCGTGCGCAGGGTCCACGGCATGCCGCCGTAGCCGTCGCCGCGCGGGCAGCCGCCCTGGATCACGAAGCCCGGCACCATGCGATGGAAGGCCTTCCCGTCGTAAAAGCCGGAGGTCACCAGCGAATCGAAGGCGAGGCTGCTGCCCGGGCATCCATCCACATCCGTGGCGATGAGGATGTCGCCCTGCGAGGTGACGATGCGGTAGCGCTGGCCCTGCTTGAGCGCCAGGAGCCTGCCTCGATCGATGGGGTGGTTGAACGCAGGAGACCGTTGCGGCGACCCGGCAAGCCCATCGCGCTTGGCGGCGGCCAATGCGATCAGCTGCGCGGCCTCCAGATCGGTCAAGGGCCTGAGCGGGGCCAATGCAGCCTTCTCCAATTCGTTGGGCAGGAGGATGCGGATGGCCTCGGCCTCCTCCTCTTGAAGCAGTTCGGCGACTGCTGCAATCAGGCCAGGGTCCTTCGTCTGGATGGCTGCGCGCAGGACGTTGCCGAGTTGCCGCCATTGATCCTTTGGCGAGGCATAGCGCGAACGCATCATGATGGCCCTGTTCATCGCCACCAGCCCGTGGAATGCGGCGAGGCGCACAACCGAAGGGGAACCATCTGTCATAGCGGACATTAGCTCCGCATGGTAGCCATCCTCCCAGTCGTAGGAAAGCGCCTTGATCACGGCCGCGCGATGGTAGGGGTTGGCGGTGTGAACAGCTCGCAGCGCCTGCCGGGCGCTATCCACCACAGGGCCATCACCATGCTTCATCACCAGGCCCAGGAGCCCGATGCGCAGGAGCGTGTCTCCTGCCTGCCGCGCATACCAGCCTAATCGCTTCGCATCCAGCGAAGGGAAGGCCATCAGCGCCTCCAGCGCAGCCTGCTCTTCCGCGGGGCCAAGCGTATTCCCCAGGAGCACATCTACCTCTTCGGGGTCCTTGTACAGGGCGCCGTAGGCACGCAACGCGCAAACCCGTTCGTTGGTCCTGGGGCTCTCCCAGGCAATGCGTCCCAGCGTTGGGCGCATCGCGCGGTCGCCCATCTTCCGCATGGCGAGGATCAGGAATTGGCGCGCATCGGTCTCCTGCGTGCCCATGCGCTCGTGGATCTCGAAGGCCGCGTTGTGGATCACGCTATCGGGCAATCGGCGAAGGGCATCGGCCGCGCGGGCGCTCTCATGGCCCTGCTCGCGGTCCATGTAGTAGAGGATGGCGTTCGCATCGTGCAGCAGGCCGTTGCGCTGCATGGCGATGAAGGATGCGTGCAACAGCGCGTGCTGCACCTGCGGGTCGCGCTCCTCCATGGCCAGATCGGCCAGGGCGCCCACCGCTGCGCTGTCGGCGATGAAGCCCAGGGCGAAGGCCGCTGTCGCGCGCACCGAAGCCGCGCTGTCGCCCATGCTCCGCAGCAGGCAAGGCATCGATGCGGCATCCTGAACGCTCGCGAACGCCAACGCGGCTGCTTCGCGCACCGCGGCATCGCTGCCGCTCAGCAACCCGCACAGCGCATCGGCATCCCTGCGTTCCTGGGCGTCCAGCACAGGCCACAGGCGCTCATCGGCCCATCTGTTCGCCGCAGGCCGCTGCCGCAGGTCGCAGGCCGCCGGGGCGAGGACCACGAGGATCAGTCCCGCGCGGAGCATCGCTCAGGGGCGCGCTGTGCCGAAATCGATGGCGGGCTTGCGCAGAAACAGGCCGCTGAGGTCCCAGCCGAAATAGCGCAGCGCGGCGATCAGGACCATGGCGGCGGTGGCATCGTCCACATTGCCCACCAAGGGGAGGTTGTCCGGCAGGAACTCGAACACGCCCAGGGTGGGGTTCAGCAGGTAGAAGAGGGCCATCAGGCCGGCCATGGCCACGAACAGGCTTTTCATGGATGCGTGGGATGATCGCTGAACGCGCGATCGGAGCCCGAAGGTATGCCGGGTAACTTCGCGCGCCATGCTCCGACCCCTCGCCCTCACCGCCGTGCTGTGCCCCTTGGCCGCGCACACGCAGCTGCTCTCCGATGCCGATGCGCTGGAACAGATGCGCTACGATGTGAAGTACCTGGCCAGCGACCGGCTGGAAGGCCGCGAGGCCGGCACACCCGGTGAGCGGCTCGCCGTGGATTACATCGCCGCCAAATTCGGCAACGTGGGCCTGATGCCTTACGGCGACAACGCCTCGTACCTGCAAGCCTTCACCTTCCAGGCCGAGCCGGAGCTGGGCCCCGCCAACACCCTTCAGCTGGGCCGCCGCAGGCTGAAGGCGGGCGAGGAGTGGTA
>CAZJTB010000202.1:0-1124 GCA_964548485.1 uncultured Chryseobacterium sp.
CATGCAACGCAACATCCTCATCACCGGCGGCGCAGGCTTCATCGGCAGTCATGTGGTGCGCCGCTTCGTCACCAAGTACCCACAGTACCGCATCATCAACCTCGATGCGCTCACCTACGCGGGCAACCTGGAGAACCTGCGCGACATCGAGGGCGCTCCGAACTATGTCTTCGTGAAGGGCGATATCTGTGATGCGGAAGCGGTCGCCAGGGTCTTCGCCGACCATGCCATCGATGGCGTGATCCACCTCGCCGCCGAGAGCCACGTGGACCGCAGCATCACCGACCCGCTCGCCTTCGTGCGCACCAACGTGTTCGGCACGGTCACCCTGCTGAATGCAGCGAAAGAGGCCTGGAAAGGCGCCTTCGACGGGAAGCGCTTCTACCATGTGAGCACCGACGAGGTGTACGGCTCGTTGCACGATGGCGGCTTCTTCACCGAGGAGACACCCTACGATCCGCAGAGCCCCTACAGCGCCAGCAAGGCGAGCAGCGACCACTTCGTGCGCGCCTACGGCAATACGTACAAGCTGCCCTTCGTGGTGAGCAACTGCAGCAACAACTACGGCAGCCACCACTTCCCGGAGAAGCTGATCCCGCTCATGATCAACAACATCCGCACCAGCAAGCCGCTGCCCGTTTATGGCAAAGGCGAGAATGTGCGCGATTGGCTGTGGGTGGAGGATCATGCGGCGGCCATCGATGTCATCTTCCATCGGGGACTGAACGGTGAGACCTACAACATCGGCGGGCACAACGAGTGGAAGAACATCGACCTGGTGCACCTGCTCTGCTCCATCATGGACCGCAAGCTGGGCCGCGCGGAAGGGGAGAGCGCCAGGCTCATCACCTATGTCACCGACCGCGCCGGGCACGACCTGCGCTACGCGATCGATGCCTCCAAGATCGAGCGTGAGCTGGGCTGGAAGCCGAGCATCACCTTCGAGGAGGGGCTGGAGCGCACCGTGGACTGGTACCTGGCCAACACCGAGTGGCTGGAGCACGTGACCAGTGGCGCATACAAGCAGTACTACGCGGAGCATTACGCCGATCGCTGATGGGCCTCCTCTCCACCCTCTTCGGCAGGAAGGAGCCCGACCTGGGCCCGGTAGATCTCTCCGTGCT
>CAZJTB010000202.1:1155-2768 GCA_964548485.1 uncultured Chryseobacterium sp.
CACTTCATCCCCGGCATCGACGATGGCGCGCAGAACCTGGAGCAGAGCATGGAACTGTTGCGCGCCATGCACGAGCTCGGCTATCGGAAGGTTGTCACCACGCCGCACAGCATGGCCGACGGCTACAAGAACACGCCGGAGATCATCCTTGGCGGATTGGAGAAGCTCCGCGCGGAAGTGATGCGGCAGGGGCTCTCCATCGAGGTGGAGGCCGCCGCAGAGTACTACCTGGACCACGAGCTGGAGAAGAAGGTGATGGAGAAGAGCGTGCTCACCTTCGGCGGCAACCTGCTCCTCTTCGAGCTGCCCTTCATCAGCGAGCCCTCCATCCTGCTGAACCTGGTGTTCCAGATGCAGACACAGGGCTATCGGCCCGTGCTCGCGCATCCGGAGCGCTATGGTTTCTGGCACAACGATTTCCCCAAGTACGAGCGGCTGAAGGAGCGCGGCGTGCTCTTCCAGCTCAATCTGATCGCGCTATCGGGCGCATACGGCCCCAAGGCGAAGGAAATCGCGGAGCGCCTCATCGATGCCGGCGCCTACGAAATGGTTGGCAGCGATTGCCATAACATGAACCATGTGGAGGCCATCCGCAACACGCTCTCGCGGCCTTACCTGCACAAGTTGATTGGGAGCGGGAAGCTGCTGAACGCGGGGCTGTAGCTACCCCGCCGCAGTCTCCACCTCCTTGCTCACCTTCTTGAAGAGCCCTTGCAGCACGTTGCCGGGACCTACCTCCACCACCTTCTTCGCGCCATCGGCGAGCATGTGCTGCATGGTCTGCGTCCAGCGCACCGGCGCGGTGAGCTGCGCGATCAGGTTGGCCTTGATGCGCGCGGGATCGGTATGGGCGCGGGCATCCACGTTCTGGTACACGGGGCAGCGCGGGTTCACGATGGGCGTGTAGGCGATGGCAGCGGCGAGCTCATCGCCGGCGGGGGCCATCAGCGGGCTGTGGAAGGCGCCGCCCACGGGCAGCACCAGCGCGCGCTTGGCGCCTGCGCCCTTCAGCGCTTCGCAGGCGGCGTTCACGGCTTCAATGGTGCCGCTGATCACCAGCTGGCCGGGGCAGTTGTAGTTGGCCGCCACCACCACGCCCTTGCCGGCTGTGGCCGTGATCTCCGCGCAGATGGCTTCGACCTTCTCATCCTCCATGCCCAGGATCGCGGCCATGGTGCTGGGCTGCAGCTCGCAGGCCTTCTGCATGGCGTTGGCGCGCGCGGACACCAGCTTCAGGCCATCGGCGAACTCCATGGCCCCTGCGGCCACCAGCGCGCTGAACTCGCCCAGGCTGTGCCCGGCCATCATTGCGGGCTGGAAGGCATCGCCCATCACCTTGGCCTTCACCACGCTGTGCAGGAAGATGGCAGGCTGGGTCACGTTGGTCTGCTTCAGGTCGGCCTCGGTGCCGCTGAACATCACGTCGGTGAGCTTGAAGCCCAGGATGTCGTTGGCGTGCTCGAACCAGATGCGCGCATTGCTGTCGGCATCATACAGTTCCTTGCCCATGCCGGGGAACTGCGAGCCTTGGCCGGGGAAGACGTAGGCGGTCATTGGGTTGTTGCAGGTTGGGGGTTGGAGATTGGGCGGGTTGGGAGTTGGGGGTTCGGCGG
>CAZJTB010000202.1:2778-5477 GCA_964548485.1 uncultured Chryseobacterium sp.
AATCAACTCTCAACCTTCAGCAAATCAACCTTCAACCCTCAACCTCCAGAAAATCAACCTTCAACCCTCAACCTGCCAGGAACTAATCACGCCGCCCGAACAGGCGCAGCAGCATGAGGAACAGGTTGATGAAATCGAGGTAGAGGCTGAGGGCGCCCATGAGGGCCATCTTCTGCGCGGCCTCGGTGCCGGTGGCCACCACATCGCCCAGGCGCTTCAGGCGCTGCATATCGTAGGCGGTTAGGCCGGTGAAGATGACCACGCCCAGGATGCTGATCACGTAATCCATGGTGCTGCTGCCCAGGAACATATTGATCAGCGAGGCGATCACGATGCCGATGAGGCCGATGAAGAGGAGGCTGCCGAGCTTGGTGAGGTCGGTCTTGGTGGTGTAGCCGGCCACGGCCATGATGCCGAAGATGCCCGCGCTCATGAAGAAGACCTTGATGATCGCCTCCGGCGCGTAAAGGATGAAGATGTAGCAGAGGCTGATGCCCATGATGGAGGCGAAGGCCAGGAAGGTGAGCAGCAGCGCCGTGCCGCTCATCTTCTCCACCAGGCCGCCCATGAGGAAGACCAGGCCAAGGGGGGCGAGCAAGACCACCCAGCCCAGGATGCTGCGTCCGGTGATGAGGCCTTCGGCGTTCACGTTGTAGAGGTAGGCCAGCAGGCTGGGCGTGCTGGCGAAGAGCCAGGCCATGACGCCGCTGAGCACCAGGGCCGCGGACATGTAGGCGAATACGTGGCTGAGGAAGGTGCGTACGCTGGTGGCCGGGCCGTAGATGACCTGGCCGGTGGCGGGGAGGGGGTTCTGTTCCATGGGTTGCGAGGGTAGCCGGGCCGGGCCCGGCACGGGATGCGAACCTACAACCTGCAAGGCCCAACCCCCAACCGTCCTAGTGCAGCCTGGATCCGATGAGCTTGATGAACTCCTCACGCGTGCGGGGGTCGCTCAGGAAGATGCCGGTGAAAGCGCTGGTGGTGGTCACCGAGTTCTGCTTCTGGATGCCGCGCATCTGCATGCAGAGGTGCGAGGCTTCGATGACCACGGCCACGCCCAGGGGCTTCAGCGTATCGTGCAGGCAGTCGCGGATCTGGTCGGTGAGGCGCTCCTGCACCTGCAGCCGGCGCGCGAAGGCGTCCACCACGCGGGGAATCTTGCTCAGGCCGGTGATGCGCCCGTTCGGGATGTAGGCCACGTGCGCCTTGCCGAAGAAGGGCAGCATGTGGTGCTCGCAGAGGCTGTACACCTCGATGTCCTTCACCAGCACCATCTGGCTGTAGTTCTCGGTGAACATGGCGCTCTTCAGGATCGCCGCCGGGTCCAGGTCGTACCCATGGGTGAGGTACTGCAGCGCCTTGGCCACGCGCTCGGGCGTCTTCTTCAGCCCTTCGCGCCCGGGGTCCTCGCCGATCTGCTTCAGGATGTCGCCGTAGTGGCCGCTGATGCGGGCCACCGAGCGTGCATTGTACAGGTCGATGCGCTCGTAGCCCTCGCCCGTGGGCTCGTGCTCACCGTCGGGTGCGGCGGTCCGTTTGGCCGGTTTACGCGCCATGGTATTCCGCATAGTTGTTCTCGGTCTCCTGCACCTTCACGCAGTGCAGCGCGCAGCCGAGCTCCTTGACCGGCTTCTCCAGCTGCTCCCAGATGGCCACGCACAGGTTCTCCGTGCTGCTATAACGGCCGCGCATGAAGGGCACGTCCAGGTCGAGGTTCTTGTGGTCGAGGTGGTCGATGACGCGCTCCTTGATGATGCGGCTCAACCGGCTCAGGTCCGTAACGAAGCTGGTCTCCGGGTCCTGCTCGCCCTTCACGGTCACCCACAGCTCGTAGTTGTGGCCGTGGCCATTGGGGTTGCTGCATTTGCCGAAGACCTCCAGGTTCTTCGCGTCGCTCCAATCAGGGCGGGCCAGGCGGTGCGAGGCGGCGAAGCGCTCGCGGCGGGTTATCGATACTTGCGGCATGGCTCGTTAACGCCTTGTGGCCCTGGTATGTGCGGACGAAAGTAGCCCGTCGGCAGTAGGCAGTCGCGTGCGCATCGCGTGATCGGAACTGCCTATTGCCGACCGGCTACTGCATTTCTTTGCCCCCATGATCGTCGTCACCGGAGCCGCGGGCTTCATCGGAAGCTGCCTTATCGGGGAATTGCAGCGCCAGGGCTGGCAGGACATTGTTGCGGTTGACGACTTCTCCCGTGTGGACAAGGCACCCAATCTGCTGAAGAAGGAGCTCACGGCCAAGGTGGACCGCAAGGTCTTCTTCACCTGGCTTGACGCGAACGAGAAGCTGGTGCAGTTCATCTTCCACCTCGGCGCGCGCACGGACACCACCGAGTTCAACGCGGCCATCTTCGACGAGCTCAATGTGCAGTACAGCCAGCGCATGTGGGAGGCCTGCGTGAAGTTCGGCATCCCGCTGGTGTACGCCAGCAGCGCGGCCACCTATGGCGGCGGTGAGCACGGCTACAGCGACCAGGACGATGCGCTCCCCTTCAAGCTGAAGCCCCTGAACCCCTACGGCGCGAGCAAGAACGAGTTCGACAAATGGGCGCTGCAGCAGGCCGAAGGTCCCGACAACGGCGGGAAGCGGAAGCCCTACTTCTGGGCAGGCCTCAAGTTCTTCAATGTGTACGGGCCGAACGAATACCACAAGGGCCGCATGGCGAGCGTGGTGTTCCATGCCTTCAACCAGATCCGCG